>JANQFT010000610.1 GCA_028277685.1 Phycisphaeraceae bacterium | reverse complement strand
TGACCACCAACTTCACCGCTGAAGCTCAGGTGAACCTGCTGAACACCAATGGTTCGACCAACTACTACGTGTTCAGCCTGTGGCAAAGCGTCAGTTCAGGTTCTGCCCGCCGTTGGGCATTGGGCGTGAAGAGCAGCGCCACATCCACAGGTGGTTTCAGCACGGGGCAATTGTTCATCCTCACCAGCACCACCGGCGGGGATACAAAACTGACAGGCACGGGTCTTTCGATCGAAGCAGATAAGGATTACTACCTGGCACTCAGCATGAGTGGCGGCAACAACGCCACGGTCTACCTGCAGAACCTGACCGACAGCGGCACGCTGCAAAGTGATACCGTCACCACCGACACCATCATCAGTGGCGCGGTCACAGGCACCGCCAATCCCTTTGCCGTGGGTCGCCTGGGTTCGAACACCAGCAACCACTCCAACGAATGGGCAGGCATCATTGATGAAGTGCGCATCTCTGATGTGGCGCTTGACGAAACGGGTCTGTTGCTCGTTCCTGAACCGGCCAGCATGGCGTTGTTGGCGGTGGGTGGTTTGCTGCTTCGCCACCGCACCCGTCGCGCATGATATTGGAGCTTTACTTTCGAAGGAACTTTGCCTCCTTCGATCCATATTCAGGCGGTGCCGATGGAGACGTCGGCATCACCTTTCCCCGAAGTAGCCTGCCTGTTGCATGACGCAACCTTTTCTCTCTCTGCCGATGGACGGGTGCAATGCCCGGCATCGTGGAAAGGAACCGACCGTTGATGAAGTTGAACCGTTCGTCCCTGTTAGCCATCGTGGTCATACTGGTTGGTCTGTTGATGTCGGCGGATCACGCGCGGGGTGATTTGAATCAACTGCGGGCCGACTTCCTGAGCCAGAAGTATGGCATGTTCATTCACTTTGGTTACCCGACTTACCCCGGCCCAACACCCACACATGGTACGAATGTGAACCGCGTGAACCCGGTGCAGTTGAATACCGATCAGTGGGCCCATGCGGCGAAGGCGGGCGGCATGAAATACGGCGTGCTCACCACGAAGCATCACTCAGGCTTCGCCCTATGGGACAGCAACCAGAGTACGTTGGATATCGCCTCCGGTTCGTGGTACGCCAATCAACCTGCCGGACAGGGCGATATCGTGAAGCGCTACGCTGATTCATTTCGCAGTCGCGGGCTGGGCGTGGGGTTGTACTATTCGGTGCTCGACCGGGTGAACGGCATCAACGCCAGCGCTGATTCAGTGACAGCCACCAACTATGTGAAAGCCGAACTGACACAACTGCTGACCAACTACGGTCAGATCGATCTGCTGTGGACCGACGGCTGGGACTGGAGCGTGGGTTACGCCGCCGTCGACTATCAACAGGTCTACGATCACATCAAAGCCATTTCACCCAACACGTTGTTGCTGGAAAACAATCACAACCAGAACCTGGACAACACCGATGTGGTGGTGTGGGAAGTCCCTATCAGCGGGATGCCCCCCGCAAACAACACGCTGCCGGCTGAAGCATCGGACACAATTCGTACATCCGGCTGGCACTATCAGTCGCCGGAGAAGGATCTGCGCAGCACCGCGTTCCTGGTGGATCGTGGTCGTCAGGCCAACAACCGCAACGCCAACTATCTGCTGAATGTTGGTCCGAACCCGGACGGCCTGATTCCGCAGGAGGAAGTCGACCGATTGCGCGATGTGGGCCAGTCGTGGTTCGGTGACAACCTGGCCGAAGGAAAAGCCGCCACCCAAAGCACGACGTATTCATCCGGCTCGCTCACGCTGGATGCCTCACAAGCGGTGGACGGCATTCTGACCGGTTCACCCTCCGGTTCACTGGCACGCACACAGGGCAGCGACCCCGCGCCATGGTGGCAGGTCGACCTGGCGGATGAATACGCCATCGGCGAGATCGCCATCTTCAACCGGGTTGATGTCGAAGAAGGTCACCTGCGCGACCTGCTCATCACGATCTACGATGAGCAATCAAACCTGGTGTGGACCAGCGACCTGCTGAACCCCGACAACGTTTTGGGTGGAGGCGTGACCGACTTCACCAACGGGCCGGAGGAATTACGCATCGACCTCAACGGTGTGACGGGGCAGTATGTACGCCTGTCGCGCGTGCCCACCACCGGGTCGACGGTGCTGAATCTGGGTGAGGTGCAGGTGTTTGCCATCCCCGAACCGACCACGTTGCTGCTGGTGTCAATCGGTTGTCTGTACGCACAACGTCGCCGTGTTCGTTGAGTGACGTGGTGTTGTGGGTCGCGCGGGGGATGTCATTTTCGCCGGCGCATGGCGATCAGTCCTGCGGTGCTGATCATGGCCATTGCAGTCGGCCCCGACACGGTGAAGCTAATGTGAAGGCAGTAGCGGACGCCTGCGAGTTCACCACCACCTGCTTCCGCCGCAGCTTCCGCCGCGCTACTGGCTGCCCCGGTAAACATCGCAGCGACACCACTCAGCCGCGCCGGCACAAATGAGCCATCTGCTGATCACTGAATCCGCCATGGCGCTGGAAGACGGCTAGGTCCAGCTCGTCAAGCCGGACCACCGGTTCTTTCGCGATCGCCGCTGCCACTTCGTCCAGGAAATCGTTCATCGCTTCGCGCTCGGCCGGGTCAGTCAGCTTCTCATGGAAGATGGGAAACGCGCGATTGCGGTACGGTTGGGGCTTGTAAGGGGGCAGCACCACGAAGTCGTCATCCTCGATGTATCCGTGTAGGCCGTAGCGCTGTTCGTGCGCGATCAGACGTTGGCGCAACGCCACGCGGATGGCTTCGTGCTCTACCGACCCACCAACCAGCAGGTTGCGCACTTCACATGGGTCGTCATGCAGGTCGAACAGCTCTTCGCGTCCGCCGCCGTAGTAGTAGTTGTACTTGTAGCGCTCATTCCGCAGCGACACCCATCGACGCGTTCCCGCGGAGTATTCCACGTACTGGTGTGTCCGTTCTTTCGTACTGTTGCGCGCCATCAGGCTTTCGCCGGGGTAGTCGTAGTCGGTGGGGCAGCTGATGCCCGCTGCGTCCAGCACGGTGGGGAAGATATCGTTCAGATCCACGAAGCGATGATCGCGCGTGCCAGGTGTGAACCACCGAGGCGAGTGGGCAATGAAGGGAATGCGCGCACTGCTATCGTACGGCAGCCACTTCTGGTACGTGCCGTGGTCGCCAAGCATCTCGCCATGGTCGCTGGTGAAGATGATCAGTGTGTTGTCGAGTTGGCCGGTTGCCTTCAGGCCATCGAGGATACGCCCGACGTGGTGGTCGATATGCGTGATGGCTGCATAGTAAAGTTCGCGCATGCGGCGGGTGTATCGCTCATTCGGCAGGTCACCCAGCATTTTGCTTTCTTCAGCCAGCGCACTAA
>JANQFT010000206.1 GCA_028277685.1 Phycisphaeraceae bacterium | reverse complement strand
CTGGATGACTGGGGTACGTTCGTTCACGAAACCATCAGTTACTTCAACGGTGACATCGACTATTGGGAAATCTGGAACGAAGCGCCGAACTTTACCGGTGGCGGCAGCGCGGCTGACTACGCATCGGTGGTGGTCGAAGCGTATACCGAAGGCAAGGCGGCTGATCCCAACGCGCAACTTGGCTTGAGCATCGCGCGGAACGATCTGCAGTTCCTGCGCGGCGTGATCAATGCCGGCGCGGCGGATCACTTTGATTTCATCGCCATCCACCCTTACGAAGTGAACAGCCACATCGATGACGGCGTGGAAGTACAGTTCATGAACCTGGTGCCGCGCATCCGCGAATTGCTGCAGGAGATCAATCCGGAGAAGGCCGACGTACCCATCTGGATGACTGAAGTCGGCACCGCCTTGACCGGTTCGAAGACCGAACAGGATCAGGCAGATGACCTGGTGAAGGTCTATACCTTGGGCATCGCGCAAGGCTTTGAACGGATCCAGTGGTTCGAGGCCTATGGCAACGCGTACAACCTTGGCCTGTTGAACACCCTGACCGATCCGCGCAAGGCATATGACGCGCTCGATAACATGACCAACCTGTTCGGCAACGACCCGACTTACCTCGGGTGGACTATGCTGAACACCGACAACTACGCTTTCGTGTTCGAAGGGGCAACACAGAATGTGATGGTCACCTGGGCCAACCCCGGCGAAACCGACACCGTGAACTTCGGCCAGACCGTGACGATTATCGACCCCGTCACCGGTACCACCACCAGCACCAGCAACTACAGCCTGACCAACTCGCCCGTGTTCGTGACGGGGGTGCCTGCATCTCTGGTGAATGATGCGAAAACTCACGCCGGCGAACTGATTCCCTCCTGGAACGGCTACGACACGCCCACGCAGCAGGTGTCAGTGCAAATGGCGGCGGACAACGTGGAAACGGGGCTGCATCACATCAACGCCGACAGCACCTCAACGGCTGTAGTCGTGGGTGGCGACGATGCTCGCGATGTCAGCAAGAAACTCCGGCAATACTTTACCGTGGACCCGCGCTTCCTGCCGATCGAAAGCGGCGATATCACCATCGAAGTGGTCGCCCGCAGGAAGACCGGGCTGGATCCCAAAGAGGGAACGGGTTTCAACATCAAGTATGAGTCGGTGAACGGCTTGTCCGGGGCCGGGTGGCGGAATGTCACCAGTACCACGTCGTGGCAAACACTGACGTTCAACGTATCCGACGCCCTGTTTGTGAACGAAATGGGCTACACCTTCTACATGAACAGCGACAAGACCACCGAGAACCAGTTCTACGTGAAAGAAGTGCGGGTCACGAACAACGATTACGCCGCAGGGCTGACCGTCAACGTCAACGGCACCAACACGCAGCTCGGTACCGACTCGCCGTATCCCGGCCAGGATACCGGCGGATCAACCATACGCTACATCACCAGCGACGATGTGACGCTGACCGACAACGCATGGAAGATCTGGGACTTGGACTACACCGTTACGCCGAACACGCAACTGCAACTCACGGTGAACAGTGGTGACACGGGCGAGTTTTTTGGGATCGCCTTGGATAACGACACCGCGCCAACCACAGGACGCCGCGCGTTCCGATTCGGTGGCAGCGATGTCGGGGACAGCAGCCTCGACAACTGGAGTTGGCGTATCGAACCCACGTACAACTCAGGCAGTGGCGATGTGATCTACACTGTTGATGTGGGCAACTACTTTACCGGTGCTGTGAATTATCTTGGGTTGTTCGCCGACGACGATGCAAACGGTTCCGGCGTGGCCACGTTCAAGGACATCCGGCTGTATGAACAGGCCAGCGTGGGTGCAACCATTGCCCCCACCGATGACGCCTACGTTCGCGGCGGCAACCACGCCCATAAGAACTACGGCAGCCCGACGCACACCACACTGCGTACGAAGGACTCGACTTCAAGCTACGATCGTATGACTTTCGTCCAGTTCGATCTGTCTGGCACTAGTGGCGATGCCGTTCTCGAACTAACCACCACCATGGTGGAGGCCAGCCGCACCGTTTATGTGTACGCCACGACGGACGGTTGGGAAGAAGGCACTATCACCTGGAACACGATGCCGGCGCAGGGCACGTTGCTTTCCCAGGCCGTCGCCAGCAGCGTTGGTGAAGCGTTGACGTTCGATGTCAGCAGTTACGTGAACAGCGAACGTGCCGGTGACGGTGTTGCCAGTTTCCTTATCCGACAGACTGGTGGCGACAAGATGATTGAGTTCGCTTCCAAGGAGCACGCCACCGTGGCAGGGCCGGCTCTGCACTTCACCGGCGGCGGGGTCAACTACGCTGAGGATTTTAATGACGGTTCCGCCGATGGAATCACCAATCAAAGTGGAACGTGGTCGATCAACAGCTACGACCGCTACCAGGGTGAACGGACCACCGGGACAAACGACTGGGGCATTGCCACCATCGACCCCGGCGGATCACTGACTAACAACTTCGACTTCAGCATGGTGACCCGCACCAAGGACACCTTGGCATATGAAAACTCGTTCTTCATTTTTGATTATGTCGATCAGAACAACTTCAAGTACGCCGGACTCTACGATGGCTCGAACAGATGGGCGATCGGCCAGCGCGTTGGCGGCCTGAAAACTGATTTGGTGACATTCAATGAGAACATTCTCACGGACACCGACTACGCCCTCACGCTGGAAGTGCGCGGCTCGAGCGTGACGCTCAAATCAGGCGGCACCACCAAGGTCAGTTACACCTTCAGTGGTACCATCAACGACGGCCTGCTCGGCGTGGGAGTGAACTACGCCCAGTCGATCTTCGACGACATCCTGATTTCATCAGTGTGATCGTCAGTGAGAGGCACCGGATCAGTCAACTACTTCGATCTGATCGCGGATGCCGATGCCTCGACAAACGTGACGTTCAGCAACATTCGCATCTTTGAGGCCTGATCTGGATTCGTAGGATGGCTTTTCAACGCACAGCACGCGGTCTTCGGGCCGCGTGTTGTGTTTTGCGGGCCGGCATTCTCGGATGTTACCCGGATTAAGGTTTGCGGGCTGGCAAGGCGGACTCTAGCATGGAATGTTCACGAATTGACCGGAAAGTGTCGATCTATGCAGTGGTTGCGTGTAATGCGCCTGATTGGTGGATGGGCATGGGCCACAGCCTTATGTCTGGCTGGGGCTTACCTGCTTGTTTACCGCCCGATGGCGGCTTCGCTGGCATTGGGAATTGCCGCTGAGAGTGCGGGGCTACTTGTGTTCTGGCTGTTGGTTGCGGATCCGTTGTGCCCGAAACGGGTACGTCTGGTGACCAATGGAATCGAGGCTGTCGCGGGGGCTGTGTTTGTTGTCGCCTTTGGCTGGTGCATCTGGTTGATCCTTCTGTGAAGAGACCCCATGACCGTTCATTTTGAATCGATTCGCAAAGCGTTCGTCTTGTCGGCTGTACTCCAGCTGGCGGTGTTCTCAATCTGCTGGGGACAGAGCGCACCGACCGACATCACCGGCTCGCAGATGATGGGGCACCGGTTGACGGAATTGGCCCAGGCAGCATTGTCCGGGCGCACGCCGACGCATCCGGCCCAAATCGAGCAGGCACACATTCTGCTTAAACGTGCCACATCGATTGATGGTTCGAACCCTGAAACCTGGCGGCTTTACGCCGAAGCAGCACGCATGGCAGGCAACCAGGCAGAGTTGCTGCGTGCACTTGGCGGTTACCTCAAGCTGCGGCCGTCAGATGATGTGGCTCAGTATGAAATGATTCAAGCATTGCTTGCTCGGCAACAGACGGCCGAGAAACGCATTGTACTGTTGACCAAAATTGCTGAGTCGAAAGCAGCCAAACAATTCACCCGTGCCCTGCGTAGCCAGGTGGCCATGGATGCGGCCTTGTATCAACTGCAACGTGGTGAGAACAGTGAGTATGCCCGTCTGTTGAGCTTCGCCCTGGCACTGGATGCAACCAACAAGCGTGCGGCGGCCCAGGCGTACACCGAATTGGTTAATCGTCGCGCACCGGCCAACGAAATCGCGGCGGCATTGTTCACCCTGTTCAATGCTGACCCCACTGATGCGAACACCCATGCTCTGATTGCAGAGTTGTTGCTGGCGGGTGGACTGTATGAATCAGCAGTGTCATGGTTCGAATCGCATTCGGTGCATCAGCGCGTGGCGGGTCAGGTGGTGGGGATCGAGGTGGCCATCGGATGGGTCAAGGCGCTGTGGGGCAGTGGCCGCGTGGATGAAGCGCTGCAACTCATTCAGCAAATTTCACAGGCTTACGATGCGCCTGCTTCCACGGAAGAGACGGCCGAATCAGACCATGCCGAACCCGCCGCGCCCAAACGTGTTCCCGGGGCGCCTGAAGTTTGGCCACCGTTGGATGTTCAAGTCTTACGCCTGGCAATACTCATTTCCACAGGCGATCAGGCTGCAGTTGAACCTGCCTGTGAGAAACTGACTCAACAGCAGGTCAAATTGATCACCAGTTCCCCAGGCGATCCGGTGCCCGTGGCCAACATGGTGTGGCTGCAGTTGCTCTGCGGCCGCAAAGCCGAGCAGGCAAAACCCTGGCTGGACAAGTTGACGCCCATGCTTGAGCAGGGCGACCCGCGTCTGGCCGCTCTGCGTGGCTGGATGGCGCTAAGCGAAGGCAAGCTGGAACTGGCGGAGAAACTGCTCAAGCCTTTGGCGCAAGAGAACGCGAGGGCGGCTTACGGGTTGACCAAAATCTACGATCAGCTCAACAGACCGCAAGAGCAGAAGACGCTGCTTCAACATATTTTCAAGACCGATGCCGCGGACTTATTCGGCCTGATGGCTGCGGGTGAAGCTCGTCGCCTTTCGATCGAACTCACACCGCCCGAAGAAGCGCGTGACGTTGGCTCATTGTTTGCCAACGTGCCTGAGAACCTGCGCAACGCGGCACTGCACGCTAACGAGTTTGTTTTGCTGCAGACGCGCACGCCTCGTCGTGAATTCAATTATGCCGAACCCATCTCCCTGACATTGCGATTGCGGAATGTCAGTCGTGTACCACTTGGTCTTGGCCAGGAGCAAGCCATTCCCACGCGCGTGGCGGTACTGCCATCGCTGACATTGAATGGCCAGGCCGTGCCGCAGCTCAGCCCGATCGTGGTCGATCTGCACCGCGCCTTGCGCCTCGATGCCGGACGCACACTTGAAGTCCCCGTCCGTTTGGACTCCGGCGCGCTGGGCATGGCGCTCGATGCCACCCCTGGGGCATTGGCAAAAATCTCCGCGATGGTGATTCTCAATCCACGGCTCGGGCCGAATGGTTTACTCGTGCCAGGCAAGCTTGGCGGTACGAGCAGCGTACGTGGCCTTCTGCGGCGTAACTGGCAACCCACGGAAGATAATTTGGATAACGCCCTCGCCCAGGCCGGCAGCAGTGAGCCTGCGATCGCCATGCGTGCTGGCGCGATGCTGTTGCATATTTATACGACCTTACCGGATGGCGACGAGACGGCGGCCCAGAAGCAGCGTATCGCCAATACCCTGGATACAGCATTCAGGCGCATGCCCGCCATGCAGCGTGCCTGGGTGCTGTCGTACCTGAATCCACCAGCCTTGCGTGAAGCGATGAAGAACCTGTTGGATACGGCTGCTCGAGATCGCGATGAACTGGTGCAACTGATCTATCTGCTCACCCAGGTGGAGGAGCCGGATTCACCCGTGCTCAACGCGGCCCTGCGAAGTAGCATGCCTCAACTCAAGCCCTTCGCCCAGGCCACCCGTACCCTCCTGCAGCTTCCACCTTCAGAACAGGCGGCTTCCTCACAAGATAACGGAGAGCAGTCCATGAAATAACTAAGCCAATTTGGCCTGGTCCAGGCCCAGAAAGTGAAATTCAGACAATCTGGGTAAACTTGTATGGCTACAGGGGTTGACAGAGCATTCTGGCTCAGGTTATTCTCAGACTTAGTAATCAGGTTAGGTTGCAGCGCAGAACGTTATTATTCCATACTTTGTCTCGCCTTTATTCATCACCCTCTGCGTTTCATCCTCTGCACGCTCGACCGACCTGTTCTGATACGCCCTGTTGTGGGCCGGGGGGCGAACACTTCGTGAAGGCCGATTTCGACTGGCCGAATCGTCGTGTGCGTATCTGTATGTGTTGTGCGTTCAGGCGTTCTGGTCGCACATGAAACCGAACGGGTTGCCTTCAACACTTAGCGTGCTTGTCTTCGCAACAAACGTGTCAGTTCACCGGCATGCCGATCCATGTTGGGTCGCAGCGCAGACAAGCCACGTCATACTAAGTGCGTAGGCCAAGAGGATTCTTAACTTCCGGTTTTCTTCTCAAGGAGTCACGTGATGAAACGTAAAGGCTTTACGCTTGTCGAGCTGCTGGTGGTGGTCGCCATCATCGCCTTGCTGCTCGGCATCCTGCTGCCGGCGCTCGGCCGCGCTCGCGAAATCGCCAACCGCACCGTCTGCGGTACCAACCAGAACGGTATGTTCAAGGCGATGTACACCTACTCGGTGACCAACCAGGATAAGTTCCCCACGGCACAAAAGAACGGTGACACAGTAACCCGTTTTGCCATTTCGCCGCGTTCAACCGGCCGTGATGCCACTAGCGTCTCCGGTAGTGTGACCGCTTCGCTGTGGATTCTCGTGGCCGATGGTTCCACCGGCACCAAGACCTGGATATGCCCCTCCAGTGGTGATACTGCCGATCCGGGCTATACCGCCGACAATACCACCACCTCCATCTCAGCAAGCGATTCTTGGGACTTCCTGCAAGGGCCCACCGGCAACGTGTCGAAGTACCTGTCCTATTCGCCGTTGAACATGTTCGCCACCAACAATACCACCAATTGGTCCAGCAACGTCAAGAGCGACTTCGTGTTGCTTGGCGACAAGAACAATGGTTCAGATGAAACGGCTGTCGGTGCGGACAACAAGACTGATGCCGATGAGGCTGAAAAGGCCAACAGCAAGAACCACAGTGGTGATGGTCAGAACTTCACCTTCGGTGACGGTCACCAGGAATGGTCGACCAACCCGTGTGTCGGCCCCAGCAGTGATAACGTCTACGCCACCCTCGGTAACAGCGCCACTGCCGACAACGACACCGATGAAGCCGACCAGAACGAGGCGGACCTGGATGTGGATATTCCTTCTTCCGCAGCCAGGGCGATCGACCCTGTTCTCGTCCCGCTCGACTGATCGTGCTTTGCGTATCTTAAGTTAGCCCTCTATCGGCCGACCGTTTTAAGACGGTCGGCCTTTCTTCTGCGCCGGACGCGAAGCAGTATACTCTGTCCATGACAAAGCCCGCCTCATCCCTTGTCTTGCCGTGCATGGTTAGTGGTGTATTGGCCATGCTGCTGTTTGGCCCCATCTATAGTCATGAATTGATCTACGACGGCGTTGCGATCGTAGGTGATGATTCACGCTTGGATGATCCGGTATTCGGTCTGACCGTCTGGACACAGCAATGGTGGGAGGATGGAGCGTTGGTGCCGATCAGTCGGCCGCTCACCCAATTCACTTACTGGCTGCAGGTGCAGTTGCATGGTCGATCGGATGACATGCTGTACGGTGGAGAGTTCAACGCCTTCCATGCGGTGGATCTGGTTTTGTATGCCGGACTGTGTGCGTTAGTTGCGCTGGTGACGGGGCGGTTGGTGTCATATTCCCTCTCCCTCTGGGAGAGTGCTGGACCCCGGAAATCCGCAAAAGCGAAAGCACGTAGGTCCGGGCCTGCCCGGACAGTTCGCTCCGATGTCCGGGCAAGCCCGGACCTACAAAGAGAGGGAATCCTTGCCGCCTGGCTGGTTGGCCCGGCCTTCGCCGTTCATCCCTTACACACGGAGGTGGTTGCTTCGGTGGTGGGAAGGGCGGACACATTAAGCCTGATCTTCACTTTGCTGGGCATGCTTTGGTGGATCACCTGGCGGCGCGATGCGTGGACGTGGCGACCCGCCACCGTCATCGCCGCCTGTGTCCTGTTGGGTGGTCTGAGCAAAGAACCGGGTTACCTGCTGGCCCCAATGTTGGTGCTGATGGAACTCGGCCTGCGCCGATTGGAACGTCGCCCCATCTGGGAAAGCAACAGGGTGCCACCGCATGCCCCCGAAGGGGCAAGCGGTGGTTCGCGTAAGAAATCGTCACAGCTTGCCGAAGACGGCCAAGCCGTGGCACCCGACAGAAAAGTGTGGCACGTCACCGTCGCGATCTGCGTGGTGGTTGTCATCGCTTTCACTCAGCGCCAGGTGATGAAGGCCAGCAACGAAGAATCTCTCACTGGGCCTCCCGCGGCGGTGGATAATCCACTGGTTGATTCATCCCGGGGCGAACGTGTCATCACCTCTTTCAAACTTCTGTCCACCGCAAGTCGCATGCTTATTTGGCCGGCGATGGTCAACCCGTATCCCAGTGAAGCATTGCCGATTCGTCCGGCCAGTTCCCCGGATTACTCACCGCGTATGTTGATGCCCACCAGCGACCTGGCCGATCCTGCCGTGCTTGTCGGCCTGGCGATCGTAGTCATCTGGCTGCTGTTGACGATTCACGCCTGGCGTTGTCGCCGAAGCTGGTTGCCGTGGCTGTTGATCATACCTATCACGTTCCTGATTCCATCGAACGTGCCGGTGATTATCGGGACGGTGTTCGCCGAGCGATTGTTGTTGGCGTTTTCGTTCTTTGCATTGCTGGCTCCCGCAGCCATTCTTGTTACATATCTCTCGGCCAAACGCAAGCAGCAGGTTGTTACGGTCATGCTGGTACTTTGGGTCTGTTTTCTGGCGGCGATGAGCTTTCTCTACCTGCCGGCTTGGCGGGATAACACATCGCTGTCGGCGTACACCGTCAGCTACCATCCCCGCAGCGGCCGTTTCCAGGGATTCTGGGCAAACGATGCGCTGTCGCGCGGGGTGGCGCATCCTGAGCAGCGGGAGATGTTCTTCGCCGAAGCCGAGGCGCGTGCCAAACAGGCCATTGAACTGTGGCCGGAGTTCAGCGATCCATACAGCGTGTTGGGCATCATTGCCTATCACCGTGGGAATCACCAGCAGGCCCAACAGTATTTGCGTTACGCACACCAGGTGGATGGCCGTGCCGGTTTGGCCGAATATTATCTGCATCAGCTTGGTGAACTGGAAGACCCGGCGCAGTGGGATCAAGAAACCGAGCAACTCGAAGTCCGTCTTAAAAATCAGCCGGATGATCAGCAAACGAAGCTGCGTCTGGCCATGCTCTACTCATTGCAGAAGCGGCACGTGAAGGCTGCTCAGATCATCAGGCAGATCGACATCACCACCGTGAAAGAAATCGATATTCTCGACCAATTGCTGCGGTCGGTCATCTATGTGGCGGATATCGATACGACGATGGGAATCTATCAGCAGCAGATGAACATCAAGCCCAATCAGTGGAGTATTCTGACTGATGCCGCGCTGGTGCTGCTGGCCCATCACCGTGAAATTGAACAGGCAAAAAGTTATCTGTTGCGCGCGATTGAATTAAGTCCTGGAGCATCCGAGCCTTGGGGCGGCATGGCAGCTTACTGGGAAACAAAAGGTAATAAACCAAAGGCACTGGAATCACTGGATGAAGCGCTGCGACGCTGCACTCTTCATGACCCCAAGCGTGCTCACTATCAACTGGCTATTGAGCGACTCAAGAAGAAGTAGTACCGATATGCCATCCATATGCTGCCAGCGTTGTCGCCAACATCAACCAGCGCAGGAATATTTGCTGTCGTAAGTCGCCGCATCCATCAGCCCATCGAGCGGTGCGAGGTCTGTTGCTTCCACCTTCACCAGCCAGCCATTGCCGAACGGGTCGCTATTCAGCAGAGATGGATCGTCCATCGCAGCCTGGTTAACCTCAGTGACCCTTCCGGCCACGGCGATGTAAATCTCACTGGTCGTCTTAACCGATTCGACCTCGCCCAGAGATGCGCCCGGTTCAACATCGCTGCCCACCTCAGGCAGTTCCACAAACGTGACATCGGTCAGTTCATCCACGGCAAATTGGGTCAAACCCATGGTGACAATATTGTCCTCGACGCGGTGCCATTCGTGGCTTTCGGCATAACGCAGGTCAGCAGGTGAACTCATCGGTGGCAGCTCCTTCAGAGGGGTGTACGACATCATACGCAGGTAATATGCAAAGCCCAAGCACTGAACACTGAGGCACGGAGACACTGAGAAGATTCTGGCTTATAGATCACACAAACAAGAGATCAGTTTCCGTGCCTCTGTGCCTCCGCGCCCTCTGTGATTCACCCACTTAATTCCCGCACGCTCATGGGCGACATGTTCGTTTCCTGTTTCACTCTTCGGGCCATGGTGTGGGCCGAGGCGAAGCCGGATTGCCTGGCAACCTCGTAAACCGGCAGGGCAGTATTTCGCAGCAAGTGAAGGGCGCGGCGGAGCCTTGCTTCATTCAACACCTGGCCAGGCGGTTTCCCCACCCGCTTGGTGAACACGCGCGTGAGGTGTTCGCGGCTCACTTGATGTTCCGCCGCCACCTCCTTCAGCGACCAGCCCACGGTGGGGTTGCGCAAAAGCTGTTCCACTGCACGCTCAACAGGTGATTGCACGGCGTACCGGACATCATGCGCATGACGAAACAGTGCCATTACAAAATCATGCGCGGCCGCGGCCATTTCTACCGGATCATTCGTGCCACGCGGTGCAGCCAGCTCATGCAACCGATCCATTCCGGAGGTGATCTGTTCATTACCACGGATGTCGATCACCGAACCGTGGCGTTTTCGCAGGCTTGCCCAGTGTTCCTGTACGCCGAGGCCAAGCAGTCCAACCCACTTGGTATGCAGTCCCTTGGTGGACCCGGGACTCTTTCCGTAGGTGCTGCGTTCGCCGTATGCGAAAAGCATGGCTGATCCGGCCGGCACCACCGTGCGTTCGTGGTCATCGGTATACAGGCCCTCCCCCTTGGTGATCATTTGGAAGAAACAGTGTGAGCTTGGACCGCGATGGGCGTTCTCCCAGTACCAGACGCTTGATGGTGGATAGTAATCATCCCCGAATCCACCCACTCGCCACAACACCTGGCGTTCCGGTAACATGCTCGAAGGGCTTGCCATATCACATAATGTACACCATATCTCACGAAGTGGCACTATAAAATCGTTGAACCACGTGGCATAGTATTTTCCGCGTATCACGAACCGCCCATTCCTATTCAAGGTATTCTTCATGACCGTCACGAAAACCGACGCCAAAGCCCAAGTTCAGGCCGATCTGAAAGGTCACGCCGCCCACACTCAGGAAGCTGACAATTTGCACGGTCTGCCCGGTACCATGCCGCGCGCGATTAACGTGACCTTCCTCGGCGCCGGCTCTGGTTTCTGCCCCCGCCTTTGCCGCGACATCCTGCTGATTCCCACTGCAGAGCGCGGCGAGATTCGCCTAGTCGATATCGACGGCGAACGTTTGAAAATCGTCCACAAACTCATCGAGATGGTGATCGAGAACTCCGGTCGCAGTGAGGGCTGGACCGTCACCAGTTCCACCGACCGTCGCGAAGTGTTGCCCGGCACCGACTACGCGATTTGCTGCGTCGAAGTATCCGGTGTCGACTGCGTGGCGTGGGACAACGACATCCCTTTGAAATATGGCGTTGATCAATGCATCGGCGACACGATTGGCCCAGGCGGTCTGTTCAAGAGCCTGCGCACCATCCCGGTGTTCCTCGACATCCTTCGCGACATGCGCGAGTTGTGCCCACAGGCGATGATGCTCAACTACACCAATCCGATGAACATGATGGTGCTGGCGGCCGGTCGCGCCGTACCGGAAATTCCGGTTGTCGGTCTGTGCCACAGCGTGCAGGGCACAAGCAAGCTGCTGTCGAACTACGCCGACATTCCGTATGAAGAAATGGAATGGGAATGTGCCGGCATCAATCACTTGGCATGGTTCACCACGCTCAAGCACAAAGGTGAGAACCTGTACGAGAAGATGTTGTACAAGAAGTTTTCGGATGAGATTGCCAAGGGCATCGCCGAAGCTGAAGCTGGCAAGGCTCGTTTCGACAGTAGTGACAAGAGCCATGGCAGTGATACAGATGTCGATTACGAACAGACAGACCTGATCCGGAAAGACATGTGTGTGCACTTCGGTGCGTTCATCACCGAATCCAGCGGTCATCTTTCAGAATACCTGCCGTACTACCGCAAGTCAGATGAAGGCCGCAAACTGCTGCGTTTGGCTTACAACGGCGGTAGCCGCTTCTATGCGAGTAACTGGCCGCGCTGGCGAGAGGATCGCGATGTCAATCAGCAGAAGCAACTCGAAGGTGAAGAGAAGATGGATTGGAACCGTAGCTGGGAATATGGTTCGTCCATCATCGAAGCACGCGAGAAGAACACTCCATTTCGTTTCTATGGCAACGTGATGAATCATTGCATCATCCCCGGCAGAACAAACGCGGGTGAAGCGGGCAAGTTAATCAGCAACCTGGATGGCGACGGTTGTGTTGAGGTGAAGTGCATCGCCGATGGCAACGGCATCAACCCGGTGCGTTACGGCGCACTGCCGCCGCAGATGGCGCATATCTGTGCACAGAACATGGCCATGTTTGATCTTGGTGCGACCGCCTGCATCGAAAAGAGCATCGACGCCGCTGTCCATTCGCTGCTGCTCGATCCGCTGTGCCAGGCCGTCTGCACCCCGGCGCAAATCAAGGCGATGACCCTGGAGATGTTCCAAGCCGAGAAGGATTTCCTGCCCGGTTACGAGTGATCATCCGCCTGACTTGATTGGCAAAACAAAGCCCGCGGATGGCTATCCGTGGGCTTTGTCTATGGCTGTGTTTTGCTGCGCTTTTCCGGTAGCGTCAGGCCGAGTTCTTCCGCCAGATCGAACCCCATGCGCGCGTGGTCACCGGTGGGTTTTCCGCTCAGGTCGCCCGTTGGGGGGTAGTAATGTTGATGTCGCTTGTCGCAGACCTGGAGTTTCAAGGAGTTGTCGTATGGCACAAAGAAGTAGAGCGATTGCACATCGTGGGCGAACGGATGACCGAGTCGCAGGCATTCGACATGCCACTTACCGAAGGCATGCGGATCACGCACCTTTCTCAGTCGGCTGCCATCGCGCGGGATGGGCATGCCAGGGAAGTACCCGCTATCCGCATGCAGGCGCAGGCGACGTGCATCATCTTCGCGGCTCAACAAAATGCCCACGCACCGCGCCGCTTGCGCGCTGGTCCAATCGTAAGACTCGCGTCGGTCATAAATCAGTTTCAGCAGAACGTCGGTATACTCGTAATATCCACACGCGGCCAAACTCCGCATCGCCTCAGGGGCAGCCCAGTCGCTGGTTTGCGCGATGGCCGTCAACAACGGAACAGCCTCTCGGGATGGCTTGTAACGCAGGCCCATGGCCGCAGCGCGTAAAGGCAATGCATGACTGGAAGACTGAAAGCCCGTATCGCTGAAACTCATGCCGCGTTTGGTGAACGCCGCTCCGCTGGCCAAACGCAGGGCTTGCAGTTCATGTCCGCCATTGTCCTTTCGCAGGATGCGCTTGAGCAGCCGCTCAGTCAATGGCACGACGTCATTGACCTCCAGCATTCCCAGCGCCAGTGACGTGAAGCCGGCGGTCATGGGCTGGAGTTGAATCCGCCGCATGTGTTTGGCGGCCAGTCGTGGCAGTTGCTGCGCGGCAAGGTCGCTTTCGCTCAGACCCAATCCAAGGGCGCAGGCTGCACACAGGTCATCCGGCTGACCAGGATCGAGGTACATCTTCAACAGAAATGCCACCAGGTCTCGGTCTTTCTGTAGCGGAGGGTGACGCCGCATGATCAGGCCGATGGCGATGGCGGCACACCCACGCCCACCATCGTGCCGAGTAAACCAAAGGCGATCTCTTTTGGCGATCAGTCGATCTTCGTAGATGGTTCCATCGACGTACTTCTTCAACCATCTCACATCTGCCGGCGTGCCCACGTGGCCTAGCGCAAGCATGATCAGGCCGAGTTCCGTTTGTGAGCCGTTGGAAATTTCGTGCGTGGCCAGTGGCAATACCAGTTGTCCTCGTGCAGTACGAACGCCTGCGGAATCGTACTCTGCCAATCGGGAAATCGACTGCAATCCCACCAGTCTGATCGGGTCCAGGTAATCAAAGTCGTTCGGTAATACCCTTCGATCGACCGCCTGTTTCCCGTGGCGACGCAGCACGCCCACATCGCGCATCTTGTGAACCGCGGGCAGCGCGTTGTACGTATCTTTGCCCAATGCACAATCGATTAATAACGATGAATCCTGTGGATTGGAGATCACGCTTAACGTGGTAAGGGCGTCGGCCACCAAGTATTGATTGTATGACTCATGGATGTACTTCAGCATGCGCTCGCGCAAGCCTTCGGATTGATGGAAGCGCAGAGCGCGTACAGCCATGCGCTGGGCTTCGGGGACTTTGCTCTGATCGGCGAATGCGTTGATCTGCCGCAGCAAAGGTTCACTCGATCGCTTCACGACCGTTGCCCCACAGAGCCAGGCCACCGCATCTGCTTCGGTCAATCGATAACGGCCAAGCAGAGCTTGATCTGCCTGTGTACTGTTGATCAGGCCCACACCGGTCCATGCGGCGAAGCGCACACGCAGGGAATGGTCGTTTGTCATACGCATCAGTTGCGGCAAGGCCCGGGCATGACCCAGTTGCCCCAAAGCGACTGCAGTGGTGGCGCGTTGGGTGGCCAGTTCTGAATCCGCCGCATGCAATAGCATTTGCAGTGCACGTTCGCGTGCCATTGTTTTTTGATGTGTGGCATCGGTGCTTTGCGGGTTGGCGGAGGCGTGCGGAATGTAATGGTCACGATTCTGTTCCCACCACCACGTCCACGAGACCAACGCAGGCCTTGGATGACAAGGTTGTAACGGCTTTCGTGCCCAGTCCGGATTGGTCGCTCCCCAGACCACCTGGCTGAACAGGAAAACGCTCAGCATGGTGAGTTGCGTCGTCCGTTGTTGCTGTTGATATTGCGTCATGACCGGTCCCCGTCATTGCGAAGAATGCTGTTCAAGTAGACGCATGATGGCCACGCCAGTGCGTGATCATGCTAAAAAAATAGCCCACGGATGGCCATCCGTGGGCTTCGTTGTTTTTGTTTGGCGTGATGCTGCTTATTTGGCACCCGATGCTGGCGCCGATGGGGCTTTTTCAACCTTCAGCAGTTCCACCTCGAAGATCAGCGCCTGGTTAGGACCGATCTGGCCGCCGGGGCTGCCCATTTCGCGATAGCCCAGGGCCGGGGGAACGTAGAACATGTACTTGGCGCCGGGCTTCATCAGTTGCAGGCCCTCGGTCCAACCTGGAATGACGCCTTGCAGTCCGAACGTGGCAGGCTTGCCGCGTTTGTGTGAACTGTCGAATTCCTGGCCGCTGGGAAGCGTGCCACGATAATGCACGGTGACGGTATCCGAGGCAGTGGGGTTTGCACCGGTACCTTCCTTGATGACCTTGTACTGCAGGCCGCTCTTGGTGGTTGTGACGCCTTTGAGCTTGCCGTTCTCTGCGAGGAACTTAGCCGATGCCTCCGCATTCATGGTGGCCACGCGGCGCTGCATCTCCATGGCCAACTGTTGCATGGTCGAACGCATCTGCTCATCGGTCATCGCAGGTTTGGCCTGGCGTAATGCGTCTTTGAAGCCGCGTACCACCTGTTCGGTGTCGATTTTGAAACCGGTCTTGGCGAACTGACTACCGACTTGATAACCGACCATGTAACCGGAGCGTTGTTCGATGGTTTGCAGATTCGGATCAGCCGGCATCGCAGGGGCTTTTGCCTTGGTGGCGCTACCTGGGGAATGGTCATGGCTGTGGTCGTGTCCGTGCGCATCTTCAGCCGAGACACTGGTGGCAAGGCAAATCGCAAGGCACAACGAGAGGACGATAGGACGCATGATCAGCTCCGATTGCGGGCAAACAGATTCACCCTGGTGATTGATGAGCGGCCATGGTAACAGATTTCACGTTAGCGCGAGGTTGGGTAGGGGGCATCGCTTTTACACGGCTGTTTGGCTTCCCACATGATAGCACCGCAATACCGTTTGGCCGTATCCCGGCATCAAACACTTCCCACTTCCTAAGCCTGTGTGTATCCTGTTGCAGCCCATGACTGATTCGCAGCAAGTATCCAAGCTCATCGTCACCATCGACGGCCCAGCCGGCAGTGGTAAATCCACCGTCGCACGGATGCTCGCCAAACGCCTGGGCGTCGACTTCCTTGACACCGGCGCGATGTACCGTGGTGTCGCCGCCGCCGCGATCGACAGCGACATCGATCCCGCCAGCGAGGAACACGTCAATTCCATGTGTGACCAACTGCACATGCGGTTCAACTGGGATGCCGATCCGCCAGCCCTGAAAATTGATGGCCGCGATGTCACCCACCGCCTGCGCGATGCCGATGTCACCCGTGCCGTGAGTGACATTGCCGCCAACCCCCATGTGCGCCGGATGCTCGTGCGGGCACAGCGATGGATCGGCAACGAGCATCGCCGCATCGTCACCGAAGGTCGTGACCAAGGTTCAGTCGTCTTCCGTGATGCCCAGGTCAAGTTCTACCTGGATGCATCACCGCAAGTGCGCGCCAAGCGCCGCACTCTGGAATTGCACAAAGCCGGTCGCGAGGCCGATGAGCAGAAAATCCTGCAACAGATCATCTATCGGGATGAACGTGACCGATCGCGCCGCGATGGTCCGTTGGTCTGCCCCGATGATGCGATCAGCGTGGACACATCCGACATGAGTATCGAGCAAGTCGTTCAGACGCTGCATGAGAAAGTACAACAGGTGATGGAGGGAGCAGGGGGGCAGCGTTGATGCGTGTTCTCCTGGCGTTCGGTCGGCTCAACCCCGGGGCATCCGCGTGGCGTCGATTGTGGTGGATCGGTTTTTGCCAGCCGATCTTCTGGGTACTGCTCCGTCTGTTGTGGGGTTATCGATTCTTTCATGCCAAGCGCATCCCCGCCGAGGGGGGCGTGCTGATGGTATGTAATCATCAATCCTACCTCGACCTTCCGGTGCTGGGCGCAGGGATCCTGCACCGTCAGTTCTGTTCGATGGCACGGCACACCCTGTTCCGAAACAGGATTTTTGCCGCGTTGATTCGTTCGGTGAATGCGTTCCCGGTCGACCAGGAGAAGGCCGATGTGAAAAGCCTGCGTGATGCGGTCAACATGTTGAAAGCCGGCAAGTTAGTATTGGTGTTTCCGGAGGGCGCACGATCGCCGGATGGCCACGTGCAGCCGTTTCAGCCCGGGTTGATGCTGTTGATTCGTCGCAGTAAGTGCCGTGTGGTGCCCATGGCCGTGGATGGTGCATGGGACGTGTGGCCCATCCATCAGAAGTGGCCCCGCTGGCATGGCCGGGTGGGAGCACTGTGTGGGCAAGCGATCGACGCTGACACATTGTGCGACATGCCTCCGGAACAGGCGTTACATCTTTTGCGGCAACGCGTGGATGAATGTCGCCTCGATCTGCGGCAACGCCTGCGCACCGCCAGCCGTGGGCGATACCCAGCCGATCATCTTGCCGACGATCCCTCGGTTGCCCCAGCTTCCCCACACTCCTAGCATGGCAACATCACCCAAGCTGAGGATCAAGCCATGCCCGATACCCCTACTCCACCCAAATACTACGACATCAAATCCGACCTCTGGCAATCCGCTTTCAAACAAGCCCACGAATACGAAACCTATCTCGCCGAATCCCCACAGGAGAAAGCTGACCGCTGGCACGAACTGATGGGGCGCATGCCGGCACTGTCGGATGATGATGCAGCGCGACTCGATTCACACGGCCGCAAGATCAACGTCCTTGTCATGTCCGGTGTCTGGTGCGGCGACTGCGTGCGGCAAGGCCCGATGTTCAAGCAGATCGCCGACGTCGTGGGTGAGCACATGGACCTCCGCTGGGTCGACCGTGATGTGAACGAAAAACTGCGCGATGAGTTGCACATCCTCGGCGCGATGCGCGTGCCGGTGGTTCTGTTCCTCACCGAAGACTATTGGGAAGTGGGGCGGTTCGGTGATCGCCTGCTGGGCGTGTACCGTCGCAAGGCCGAAACGGAAATCGGCGCCGCCTGCGCCGTGCCGTATGCGGCCACGCCGGAGGACCAACTCCTCGCCGAACGCGCCGAATGGATCGACGTGTTCGAACGCATGATCCTGATGACCCGCCTCAGCCCGCCGCTCCGCAAACGGCATGGGGATTGACCTTTGCGCCCTTTGTGATGTTCCTCGCACAAACTCAACATAGTGGCATGTTCCCCCTGCCTGCGGTAGATTGCCTAACTCTCACCAACCGCAGGAACGCAACATGACCACCGCAAACAAACCTGTCACACTTGGCTTACAACCTTCATTCGGCTTCGGCGATCGCATCGGCCTGGCCACGCCCGGTCACGTTGCCGCGATGAAGCAGGCTGGCCAAGGCATTCAACCAATCTTCCCCCAGCAATCGATCCGCGAGATGACCCGCACCAGCCGCACCCCCGAGCAGGTGATGGCCGAAGCGCTCGATGCCATGTCCGCTGCCGGGTGGAATGGCATCACCGGTGCCGATGCGGATCACCTGAAGACACCCGAAGATGTTGACCGCACCCATGCCGCGGGTTTCACCTTCTTCACGATCGACCCATCCGACCACGTGGATGAAGAATCCGACAGTTACGATGAAGCGCAGCTTCGCGCGAAGTTTGCCGAAGTGATCGGCGAGATCAGTTGGTACAACGATTACCTCGGCAAGGAAATCGATCTCGCTACGGGGAAGATCGTGCTGAACGAACAAGCCTGCATGCGCTGCGCGGTGAAGTACGGCCGTGCAATCAACGCGGCGGTCGAACTGGCCGACTACATCAAACAAGTCAACGAGAAGGCCGGCACCGATTACGAAATCGAGCTGTCCGTCGATGAAACCGAACAACCCACCACGTTAGCCGAGCATTACATCATCGCTTCGCAATGCGTCGAGCGCGGGATGAAACTGGTCAGCCTCGCCCCGCGCTTTGTGGGTGATTTTGAAAAGGGCGTGGACTACATCGGCAGCATCGATGAACTGCAAAAGTGTATGGATGGCCACGCCGCGGTTGCCCGTTTCGTCGGCCCGTACAAGATCAGCCTGCACTCCGGCAGCGACAAACTCAGCATGTACACCATGCTTGCCAAATCGACGGGGGGCTGCTTTCACGTGAAGACCGCTGGCACCAGCTACCTCGAAGCGTTGCGCGTGGCGGCGATTCACGATGCCGCGCTGTTCCGTCGCATCATTGATTTCGGGCGCGAGCGGTACGATGTCGATAAGGCCACCTATCACGTGCACGCCACCGTC
>JANQFT010000546.1 GCA_028277685.1 Phycisphaeraceae bacterium | reverse complement strand
CGCCACGTACCGACGGGCATCGAAGTGCGGATGCAGGAATCGAAAAGCCAGCGCCAGAATCGCGAGAAGGCATGGCAACTGCTTCGCGCTCGCCTGTATGAAGCGGAGCAGCAGAAGGCTCACGCCGAGCGCGCCGAGTCGCGCAGCAAGATGATCGGCAGTGCCGGCCGCGGTGAACGCATTCGCACCTATCGTTACAAGGACAACATTGCCGTTGATCACCGCATCAACCAGTCGTTCGCCCTGCAAGGCGTTCTCGCGGGGGGGCTGACCGACATGATCAACGCACTGATCGAACACGACAAAGCCGAGCGCCTCGCTGCGCTCTAACGAGACGTGACGACTTCAGTCGCCCATGACACAACAAGGGGAGGTGGCACATGAACTGGACACACAAAAGCTCCCACAGTCCACGCCGTACCTACCAGGGCAAGCACCGCTTTGAGCACTGGTACCGGGACAACCAAGTCTACTTGATCACCGCACGATGCCGTGGTCGCACGCACGCTTTCGCTTGCGAACAGGCGAAAGCCATTTTCTGGGATCGCTTTGATCACTACACCCATCAACACGAATTCTTTCCCTGGGTGACCTCCCTGCTGGACAACCACTATCACACTGTGGGTTATCTGCGTCATGGCAAGGACCTGGGTCCCATGATGCGCGGCATCCATGGCTCAGTAGCGAAACTCGTGAACGACACATTGCCACATCGACTCAAACCCTTCTGGGTCGATCACGGGCACCAGAACTATTTTGATGGATGCCTACGTGACGAAACGCAGTGCCGGCGGAGCTACCGCTACGTTCTCACACAGTGTCACAGGCACGGCATCTGTGCGGATTGGCGTGATTATCCGCATACGCATGTGCAGATCGAACTGGATCGTGGGCTCAAGCGTGCCTTGGAGCTCAACGCGTTCCTCAAAGGCGTGCCGTACAAGCGATACGATGGGTGACGTACATGGGCGACTCAAGTCGCCACACCCGCGGCGTGGTCACTTCAGTGACCATGCTCAAACGAGTATACTCCCCCCCTCAACCCTAAACCCTCAGGTGCATATGCCATTCCACTCTGGTCGCGTCACGTTCTGCCGATTCACCTACGAAGGTGAAAGCCCCGCTGCGGGCGATGAATCTGTCCTGGAGAAACTGCACGAGTATCGTTTCACTGAATCGCCCATCGGTGCACCCAACGAAGTCGAAGCCGGCTGGACCACCGGCGAACACCTGTTTGACACCCAGTTCACTTACGAAAAAAACGGCTTCGGCGACCTGCTGCTGTTCGCCCTGCGCATCGACACACACAAGGTTCCGCCTGCGGTGAAGCAGGCGTACAAACTGATGAACATCGCCGCTGCTGCGGAGGGTAATCCATCCGGCTTCGCCAGCCGCAAGCAGAAACAGGAAGCAAACGACGCAACTTCGCATCAACTGCATGAAGACTTGGCCGCCGGTCGATTCCGCAAAAGTAAAGCCGTGCCGATTATGTGGGATCTGTCGAGTCGCACCATCTACTGCGGCGGGGCGAGCAATGTCATCAGCGAAAACCTGGTGCGTGTGTTCCGTGAAACGTTCGACCTCGACCTTTCGCCAATGAGCAGCGGCACGTTGGCAGCCCAGCTCAGCGCAACCCACGCGCATGCCGGCCGGTTTGATGATCTCAAACCCAGCGCCTTCACCAATCCCCCCGCCGGAGCAGCCGACGACCACGAAGACGCATCCGGCCCGCGCGACATCACCACGCCCGCCATCCCGTGGGTGGCCAAAGCGGTCGACATGAAAGACTTCCTCGGCAACGAGTTCGCGCTCTGGCTGTGGTGGAAACTGGAAACATCAGAAGGCGTGATCACCATCACCACGCCCACCGGTGATGTCGAAACGTTCATCGCGCTCGACAAAACACTCGACATGGATTGCGCCTGGGACGTCGGCGGCAAGCAATCCCTACGCGGCCCGAATCCCACACGTCTGCGCGAAGCCGCCTCCGCCCTCGTCGAAGGCAAGTGGCCGCGCAAGATGGGCATGATTCTGGCCGACGGCGAGAACCAGTGGGAGTTCACCTTCCAGGCCGACCGGTTCATCATCAGTGGGGCCGGTTTGCCGGAAATCGAACAGGTCGAACACCCGCGCGAGCTGCTGGAAGGGCGCCTGATGCTCACCCGGCAACTCACCCAAACACTGGATGGCCTGCTCGCCACGTTCATGAACGACCGTCTCGCCGACGGCTGGTCAACCACCAAAACCGCCATCCGCTCATGGATCACTGAACGCGCGAGCAAACGCCGGGCGTAGCAACTGACTGAATCTTGCTGCACGAAATCCGTGCGAACGACCGATAATATCACAGGGACGCGGTATTCTTACGCCAGGAGCACGGATGCGACTGCTATTTCTTACTCAACCGGGCACGAACTCGCGCAGCATTCTGCAAGACATCGGCCGGGGGTGTCAGGCGAGGGGACATGACGTGCTATCGCTCGAACTTGGCCCCATGTGGCAGATGACTCAGCGGGCAGGCAATGAGCAACAAAACGTGCAGGGTGATTTGAATCAACTGCTGGCCGCGTTCGTTCAACAGAACAACGTGGACCTGGTGATCGGCATGTGGGCCAACGCCATCACCACCCTTGGCCTGGTGCAACAGGACAACCGCCCGGTCACGCTGTTCGATGCCATCCAACGCCCCCACCTGATGATCTGGCTCGACACCCCCGAGCGCGCCCAGGACGGTCAGATGGTGCCGGTGTTCGCCACGGGTATTTTCCAAAGCCCGTGGCTGTTCCACTTCGTGAACAACACCGGCAGTGCCGCGGAGATGACCGGCCTGTGGCAATTCAACAGCCAAACGGTGTTGCCCAGTCGCTACGGCATCAACCCCGACGTGTTCAAGCCAATCGATGGCGTCGAAAAAGAATTCGACATCATGTACTCCGCAGGTGGTGCTGATCGCTGGGCAGATAAGCCCACACCTGCGATGTTGGAAGAAGTGGCGAAGGATGAACCGAACGTCGACCGCATTCGCGCGGAGTTGGCGGACGAAGTGCGCGGGCAACTTGATGAATACGTGAAGGCTTTCGGCGATGACGCGCGCGATGGCGTGCGGCAGGTGATGGACGCGATGATCGACCTGCAACTCACCGAGCGCGACACGCCGATCGTCGAACGGTTCGTAAAACTTTCGCGTCAACATGAAAACCTGGTGCCGCCGATCGATTCCCTGCTGAACACACATGAGGTGTACGTGCCGTTCGTCCAGGCGATGCGGGGCATCGAAAACTTCCAGCGTGCATTCACGTTCTGCTGGCTGAGTCGTTACTTCAAGTGCGGCATGTTCGGCAAAGCGGACTACAGCGCGTGGGGATGCGATGTGCAAAGTGCCGGTTTCGTGGATTACGAACAGCAGTCAGCACAGTACAACCGTGCGAGGTTTGGGTTAAGCGTCATGCGATGGCAGGACGAGGTGGGCGTACACATCAAACCCATGGAAATTACCGCCAGCGGTACCGCGTGCCTTGCGGGCTGGCGTAACGGGATGGATGCGTTGTACGAACCCGATCGTGAAATCATCTGCTTCCGCGATCTTCCGGGAGCAAGGCAACAGGTGCAAGCCCTGCTGGATGAGCCAGCCAGGATCGACGCGATTGCCGAAGCCGGCCGCCAGCGCACGCTCAAACAGCACACGTGGCAACAGGTCATGGGCGAACTGATCAACGCCATCGCCCAACGCATCAATCAACCAGCAAACAATGCCTGAATCGGGGCGCATACATCATGGCAATGATGAACGACGACATTCGTACCTTCTACGAAAAGGAATGGCCCGAGTACTTCCAAACTGAAAAGGGCCAGCAAGGCGCGCCGTATGGCATGGAACTCGACCCGCTGACCACCGACCCCATGCACGTGCAGTTCCTCAAGGACCACATGGTGAAGGTGGACCACGGCAAGGTGTTGGATGTGGGATGCGGCAGTGGCCGATACATCGAGTTCTACCAGCGGCACTTCAAACCTGCGTTGCTGCACGGCGTTGATTTTGTCGAAGCCGCGATTAACACGTTGACCAGCCGCTACCCTGCAACCGATACCACCGAAGTGAAGTTCACGCATGCCGATTTCACCACGCCGAACCTCGATCTTGGTGAACGGTTCGACCTGATCAACATTGCACACGTGCTGTTCCACATTCCGGATGATGACAAGTACGACCACGCGTTAACCAATCTGCGTCGTCATCTTGCGCCCGGCGGGATGATCTACACCACCGAGATTCTCAGTGAGTTCACCTATCGCACCAACATGATGAAAGTGCGCAGCCGGTATGAATTCGACCAACGGAACGCGCGGATCGGCTTGCGCACTGTGGCGGTCAAAGCGACCAACTTCTTCAGCACGTTACCGTTCGCGACACATGACCCCAAAGTACAGAACGACCTGAACACCTGCATCAACTCGATCAACAAAGTCATCCAGGATGCGACCGAACCGACCAAAAGCAACCTGCGCCAATTCCTCGCGCAGCTCGAACGCACCATCGTCGAATACTTCACCGGGAAACTCAGCCCCTACCAGTTTCCCGGTGGCAAAAGCGTGCTGTTGAAGCGCGTAGAGGATTGAGAGGGGGAGGCAACGAGGCATTAAGGCATTAAGGCATTGAGGCACGCAGGCACGAAGGCGGACACAACTTTGGGTGACAACATGAGTGTGATAAAGACTTTTCGGGACTTGGTGGCATGGCAGAAAGCCATGGATTTATCGAGGGCTGTCTATCAGGAAACGAAGACCATGCCCGCCGATGAGCGGTTCGGATTGACCAATCAGATGCGTCGCGCGGCGGTGTCGGTGCCATCCAACATTGCGGAGGGATACGCACGTCAAAGCCGAAATGACTACGTTAGATTCTTGCGTGTGGCCCGCGGATCGCTTGCGGAACTGATGACGCAGTACGAACTAGCCACAACAATGGACATGATTAATCCAAGTGATGCCTTGCGCGACCTGCTTGCAGAAGTCGACCGTGTCCTGCAAGGATTGATCCGCAGCGTGGCCAACGCCAACCCCCTTTAACCGCCTACGTGCCTTTGTGCCTCAATGCCTTCGTGCCTTTCTGCTCCAATGCCTGATTTCCACTTGCCTTCCACTATCCCGTGGGCTAATCTTCCCTCGGCGTGCAGGACGCCACCCGCCCGCGGGAAGGGCTTTAAGCCTAACTGTTGGTGTCACAATTTTCGATGACGCTCCTTTTGACCGATCAGCGGGCACCGGTCGCATCCTATGAAGGAGGTCATCATGACCACCCCCACCACTCCCGTTCCGCCTTCTGATCGTGATCGTTCCGCAGCCGCGCTGCCTGATCGGCCCAACCTGCGCTTTTTGAAAGACAAAGCGAAGGCCATGGTCAAAATGGGTGACGCGACCACGCTGGCCATCGCGCAACTCAGTATCGCCCGGGCGTATGGCTTTGCCAGTTGGCCAAAGCTGAAAGAACACATCGAGGCATTGGCGATCGAACGCGGTGAATCGCCCACCAGGCAGTTGCTTGGGGCGTCAACCCGGGGTGACCTTGCTGCGGTCAAGCAGGCCGTGGCAAGCGGCGCGAATGTGAAGCATGTGTACGACATCGAAGCCGGTTACCAATCGTTCTGCCCACCGTTGAAACCTGCAATCGAAGGAGGACACACCGAATGCGTTGGCTGGTTACTCAAACGTGGTGCGCTGGACCGCGTGTGGAGTTACGACGGTCTGCGCGATGCCGAGTCGCGGGGTCACGCCGACATCATCGCCCTGCTGCGTGAACATCGCGCGTCAGAAGACCAACTGATGGACGCGATCACCACACGTGATCACGATCGCGTTGTGGCATTGCTTGAGGATGATCCAACCTTGGCCTATGCGAATGAAGCGGGCCATGGGCCGCTGCGTGCCCCCCTGCTGATGGCGGCTGACCTGGGTGATGCGGGCATCGCCGAAAACCTGCTGAACGCCGGGGCTGATCCCGCGGCCGAACATCACGCTACATCGGTCAATGCCCTCACGCACGCGCTCTATCACGGGCATGCGGAGGTCATCACCCTGCTCGAAGCGCGCGGCGTGATCAGCGACAACGTGACCAACTACCTGTTTGCCGCCCTGATGGGCAACCAGAATCGCGTGAAGATGTACCTCGACGCTGATGTGGATGTGAATGCAAAAGATCACTGCGAACAACACGTGATTAATGCAGCGTTCCGTTCAGGCAATGATGCTCTTGTCAGATACCTGATCGAACGCGGTGCGGATGTGAACCAATCCAACGGATGGGCCGGCTGGATATGGTTCAGCGATTACATCAAGCGTGGTGATGTCGACAGCGTGCGTAAGATTCTCGACCTGGGTTACGATGTGAACATCCGCGACGACAACGGTCGCACCGCGCTGCATTGGGCGGAACACTACCAGCAGCCCGAAGTAGCCGCGCTGCTACGCGAACGTGGCGCGACATCCACCGCATAGTCATGCATTGGTGATGGCCACCAGTTGTTCTAACACGTGATGAGCAGCACCGTCGTCGATGGCCTTGTACGCCAGTTGCAGTCCGGCGGCAAGGTCGTCGGCGAGGTCTGCCACCACCAGCGCTGCGGCGGCGTTCAATGCGGCGATGTCACGTGTTGGGCCGGACGCACCACCCAAAATGTTGCGTACCACCTGTGCGGATGACTCCACGCCGTCACAACGCAGGTCGGTAATGGATGCAGGCTTGATACCCACATCAGATGGATGCAATTCGCAGGTGCTGACCTGGCCATCTTTGAAT
>JANQFT010000499.1 GCA_028277685.1 Phycisphaeraceae bacterium | reverse complement strand
CGGAACGTCAGCGGGTGCATGCTCTGCGCGGTATCGCTGCGCAACATCAACTGCCGCTAAGTGAAGATGAAGCCAGGCACATGCTCAACGATCGTGCGCTAAGTGAAGACGCCGCACTGGTTGCGTATGGCCACGACCTGCTTCAACGCCTGAAAGGCATCGCCAACGGCCCGGTCGTGCTGGCACTATGGCGCCACTTCGCCTGGAACGAGTCCGGCTCACCAAAGAAAAAATTCGCCCTGACCGCCGAAGGCATCCTGGCCGCCGAACAACGCCTGCGCGGACGGCTGGCAAGTTGAACACAGACCGCGATGCATGGTTCGCCAGCTCGTTGATTGCTGTTAGATGGCGCAGTATCTGTTCCGTGTGTTTGGTGAGGACTTCTTTGTAGTTAACAATTTAGGCTAAATTATTAATCAAAGTTATAGAAAAAAGTTTGGTAATTCATTAGGTCCGAACACCGGGGGCATCTGTGACCTGCTCGGACGTTTGCGTGATGACATGGCTCAACCCTCACCCCAACCCTCTGCCCAACGGGCCAGGCCCGCGGGGAGAGGGGGTCGGAATCGCCGCCATGCTCGGGTGCCACGGAGAGCGCAGGTCCGCCGGAGTCGTCCGTGCTCTGCGGCCAACGAGACGACTGCGCTCCACTCGGCTGTCTGTGGCAATCAATAAGCCATGATTCTACTCAGCTCCATCTCCGCTTGCCGCGAACGGGCAAGTGGTGGCATCCCGCGATGCTTCTTCCATGTTCTTAGGAGCGATGTTGTTATGTTGGACCAATACTGCGCACGGCAGATTCCAGCTCGGTGCATACCGTTTGCCAGCCTGCACGGCGATTGGTGACTTGTTCGAACTGCAGGGGCTTGCCGATTCTCAGGGTGAGTGATCGGGGTCGTGGCCATCGTGCGCCGGGGGGCAGGGCGTCGAACGCGCCATCCAGATAGCACGGCACCACCGGCACCGGCGAGGCGGCGATCAACATACCCAACCCATCGCGGAAGCTGCCCATCGTGCCATCGCGGCTGCGTGTTCCCTCGGGGAAGAGGATGTAGACGCAACGATCATCGATGAGTCGTTTGCGCAATGTTTTCAGTGCATGCAGGCCACAGTTGTGTCGCCACATGGGCAAGGCGTTGAGCAGCAGCGTGGCGAGTCGGGCGTGCAGATGTGTTTCGAAGAAGGTGTCGCCGGCGGCGATGGGCAGCAGACGTTGTCGCAGGCGCATGGGCACGACGGCGGCGAGGCAGAACACATCCAGGTGCGAGGTGTGATTGGCCACCATCACAAACGGTGGCTCAAGCGGGATGTGTTGTCGCCCGTCGATCTTCAGGCGATGCGCGATCGAAAGGTACGCGTGGGTCGTCGCCCACCAGAGCGATTGACTGCATCGACTGAACAGGCCGCTTTCACGCTGAAGGCTGCGCCAGCGCTGGGTCGGGGGCAGATGCAGATCGCGTGCGGGTTGGTATTGCCAGTCGTCCAGTTATCCCTCTCCGGTGATGATGCGCGGCAGGCGATCGAGACCGATCCCACGCAGGTAGCCGACGTAATGGAACACCGCAGGGGTGACGAGCAACAGGCTGTCAAAGCGATCGAGCAACCCGCCGTGACCGGGGATCATCACGCCGGTGTCTTTGATGCCCAGGTCGCGCTTCACACTGGAGAGCATCAGGTCGCCCAGTTGGCCGGTCACGCTGATGATGATGCCCAGCACGATCAGATGCATTGTTTGATCGATCGGCGTACCGGCAAACACGAAGTGTCCCATGATTGCGGCTAAAGCCGTAGTGCAGATGAGCGCCCCGACTGCGCCACCAATGGTTTTGCCCGGGCTGGTGTTGGAGGCGAGCTTCGCACGGCCAAACAGCTTGCCGGTGATGAACGCGAACACATCGTTCGCTTCCACACAAACCACCAGCCAGATGAGCATGGGTCGGAACAGTCCGTCGTTTGCCATGTACCCAAGATGCCCCAGGCACACGCCGAACAGCAGGAATGCGAACACGCCCAGCCCCACACGCTGGATGTAGCCGTTGGGTTTATCACTGGTGACGGCCACTGCAGCGATGAGGCTGATCACCAGCGCCGGCAGGGCCACGAAAAAACCGTACCAATGATCGATCACCGCAAAGGTGAGGGCGGCGATACCCAGCACCACCATCAGACTGATGCGTGTTTCGCGGAACAACCCGGTCGCTCGGGCGAACTCGCGGTAGCAGGCCAGGCTCAGCAGGCACACCCCCGCGATGACCGCCACCGGTCCAAGCAACACCGGACCCAACAATAGTGGCACCAATACCGCCCACGAGATCGTGCGCAGCCAAAGCTCACGGCGCAGCTTGTCATCGATCAGGTCACGTCGACCGAGCGCGAGGATGATGAAACAGGCCATGATCAGCACTGCCACGATGGCGATCGTGGTGATCAGCGTGACTGGATGATCGAACGCATTCAACGGATCGAGTGTGGGGCGCGAGGTGATCATCATGATGGATCACTCCGCAGCGACCGGCTCAAGTGCGCCAAACGTCGCACGATGGTGATGGCGGTACCGATGATCATGATCAACAACACGCCAGCCATGATCCCCCAATCATCATTCAGGCCCCAGGTGAATTGCCAGCTGAATGGCGTTAACCCCACCCACAGTAGAACAACTGTCACACAGAACATGCGCTGAGGCTTGGCGAGCGGTCCGCAGAAATCACTGGGCGCACCGAGCGACCGCCCAAGCGTTCGTACATAAGCCGTGCTGACCGCCAACACTGCGGCAAGGTAACCCAGCGCCGGTTCACCACCAATGGCATAACCCGCACCGATGAGCACCGCGACATCCGCCACGCGATCCGGCACATCGTTGTAAAGTTCACCAACCTGCGAAGCTCGTCCGGTCGCCAGAGCCACCATGCCGTCGATCATGTTGCACAGCAGCCGCAGTTGGATGCCGACCGCCGCGATGATCCACATCACGCGTTGCAGGGGACCCGCTTCCACTTGGTCGGTCAGGCCCAGCAACAACCCGGCGATGATGGCAAAGAGCATTCCGAGGATGGAAATCTGATTCGGCGTCAGGCCGACTTTCATCGCAAGATCGGCGATTCCATGCGCCCATGCCGTGCTTCGACTGCGAATGGGGCGACGGTCGAGGGCTTCGTATTCCTTCGTCGGGCCGGTCATTGCTCTGCCCCACTCTGCAGGCCCATCAGGTACATGCCAACCACCAATACGAACATGCCGAGGATGTTCACCGGCCGGATCGGCGTGCCGTATGCCCACATGGCAATCAGCGCGCCCCAGATGAACGTGCTGGCGTAGATCGGATAAAGAACCGCTAACTCACCACCTTTGCGGAACGCGGCGACGAACAACACCATCACCGCGATGTAGCATATTACGCCCAGCCCAAGCCGCCAGTTCAACAGGTATCCGGTCACCGTGCCCCCCGAAGCATCGGCCCCGGATTTGTAAAGATACTGCCCCACCGCGCCAAGCATTGCCGCCAGCGCGAACATGCCGATGGAAACAACCGGCGTTGTCATGCCATACCCCTATCACGCAACCTGCACGATGGAATTATACGGCATTGTACTAGCGGGGGGGCAGCACCCATGTGTGTGTACAGGTCCTGTCTGCCCGGTCTGTACAGCAGGCCCGGACCTGCGACGCTTGTCAGGGAAATTTTTTGAACAGGCCGATGCGGGGGTGGTGGTTGGTGTAGTAGTTGGGCATTTCGAAGAAGGTTTGGTAGCCCATTTTCTGGTAGAAGCCGGGGGCTTCGTGGCCGGCGGTCCAGGTCCAGATGTGGGTGATGCCGAGGCCGGCGATGCGTTGTTCGAGTTGGGTCAGGAGTGTGCGGCCGAGTCCGGCGCCTCGGTGGGGTTGCTCGACGAACAGGTCGGACAGGTAGAACCAATCGCAGTATCGGTCGGCGTTGAGGTAGGCCATTCCGCTGGAACAGCCGATGAAGGTGTCGCCATCGAGGGCGACGAAGCCGAAACGTTCTGACTTTTCGGGAGGGTTGCCGTGCAGTTGGCTGTGTTCGGTGAAGCCCTGCATCATGCGGGTGTATTCGGCGTCGGTGGTGTTGCGTTCGATGATGGTGGGGGGCATGTCGTTCACTAAGCGCAACGCGACTTCGTCGCGTTACTTCGTATGAGTCAGAAGGGCCAGATGTGGGGGACGAGGGTGATGGTGATGGTGGCCATGATGGCGTTGAGGGGCAGGCCGATGCGGAGGTAATCGGTGTAGCGGTAGCCGCCGGGGCCGTAGACCATGAGGTTGGTCTGGTAGCCGAGAGGCGTGGCGAAGCTGGCGCTGGCGGCGATCATGATGGTGATGACAAACGGCATCGGCTGCACGTTCAGGTCGGTCGCGGTAGCCAAAGCGATGGGGAACATCAACACGGCGGCGGCGTTGTTGGTGATGAGTTCAGTGAACAGCGCGGTCAGCAGGTAAATCGCAGCGAGCACGAGCCAGGGGTGTTCGCCGGCGAGGTTGATCAGTTGATGCGCAATGGCATTGGCGGCGCCGGTGACATCGAGCGCGCGACCCAACCCGAACGCTGCGGCAATGACGATGAGCACCGACCAATCGACACTGCGCCGCGCGGCACTGGTGCTGCAGCAGCGCGTGAAGATCATCAACCCGCCGGCCAACAGCGCAGCGACGAGCATGCTGAGCCAACCCATGGCGGCGGTAATCACCATGCCGGCGAGAATGATCACGGCGACGATCGCCTTTTCGTGGCGCGGCGGCGCGGAATCGGACAGTTCACTCACCAGATAGAAGTCGCGGCTGTTGCGTTGTTGTGCGGCGAAGGCGGGCATCGCTTCGAGCAGCAGGGTGTCGCCGGCGCGAAGGACGATGTCACCGATTTTCTGGTTGAGCCGTTCACCATTGCGGGCCACGGCAATGACGACCGCGCCGTAGGTGCTGCGGAAGCGGCCATCGCGAATCGATTGGCCCACCATCGGGCAGGTGTTGGAAACCACGGCCTCAATGAGAGTACGTCGCGAACGTTGGCCCTGGAGCTTGAACACCTGTTCGGTGGCGGGGATGAGACCACGGATTTTCTGGAGGTCGACCACGGAATCGACCACGCCGACGAAGACGAGTCGGTCGTTGTTGCGCAAGGTTTCGTCCGGCCCGACAGCAGTGATGAGGTCGCCGTGTCGTTCGATTTCCATCAGGTACATGCCGGGCAGATGGCGGAGGCCGGCTTGTTCGATGTTCTTGCCGACGAGGGGGCCGTCCGGTTCGACGAGCATTTCGACGGTGTATTCACGGGGATTGCTCATGGCGGCGGCAGCGCTTTGGCGCTCGGGCAGGAGCCATCGGCTGAAGATGAGCAGGTAGATCACCCCGGCGACGGCGCAGGGCAGGCCCACCCATGCGATATCAAACATGGCCAGCGCGTGTTCTTTGCCAAGCGTTTCGGTGATGAGGCCGTTCACGACGAGGTTGGTGCTGGTGCCGATGAGCGTGCAGAGTCCGCCGAGGATGGCGGCGTAGCTGAGGGGGATCATGAACTTGCTGACGCTGAGTTTGAGTTTGCGTGCCCATTCGTGGATGGCGGGAATCATCATGGCGACGACGGGCGTGTTGTTGAGAAAGGCGGAGAGGATGAGGACCGGGCCAATCACTCGCGCCTGGGCGATGGCGATGGAATTGGGTCTGCCGAGAATGCGATGGACCACCCACTGCAGGCCACCGGTGTCGCGCATGCCGGTGACGACGACGAACAGCACAGCCACGGTCACCATGGCGGGGTTACTCAATCCGGCCAGCGCCTGGTCAATGGTGAGGATGCCCATGCGCCAGCCATCGTCGGTGGGGATGGGAACCACCATCAGCAACGTGAGCGCGCCGGTCAGCACCACATCGGCGGCGAAGCGTGTGAACGCAAGAACGATCACAACCAGGGCAACAATGCTGATGGCCATCCAAGCTTCGGGCGGCATGGGGTTCGCTCCTCTTGAAGGAGCAATTGTAGTGTGGAATGATTGATGAAGAACGACGAATGTGAGGGGAATGTCTAATGACCTACAACTGGTCACGGAGCATGGCACATCGCGGCTGGAGATTCACCCTCACCCCGGCCCTCTCCCTCGAGGGAGAAGGGGTTGTTATTCGTCATTCGACATTTTGCTCGCCTCCACCTGCGGCATGATGTGAACACATTCATCCTCGGGAAGACTGCGGTAGGCGGTGGGGGTGATACCCATGTAGTGATGGAAGATGGTGCTGAAGTGTCGGCTATGGGCGAAGCCGCTTTGGCGGGCGACTTCGGCAACGGGGTGGCGGGTTTCGCGCAGCAGGCGGCAGGCCTGTTCAAGCCGCACACGGCGAATTTCGGTGGCGGGTGATCGACCCACGCGTTGATTGAACAGTTCGTACAGTTTGGTGCGCGACAGGGTGTGCACGTGTTGCAACACATCGTCGACGGTGACACCGTGGCAGGCGCGCTCCTTAATGAAGCGAACGGCGTCGGCCAGGCTGATGGCTTCATCGTCGGCCATACCGGTGGAGGCGCGTGCGATAACATCGTCCACCGGCAACGTGGTCATCCGATCAGGCTGGTTGCCGTTGAGCATGCGCGCGATCTGTTCGACGGCGTTCTCGCCCATCTCGAAGAACGGCATCTCCACCGCGGTGACCGGCGGCACATCCGCGGCGCAACGCAAGTCGTCACACAGGCTGACCACACCGATATCTTGGGGAATCTTCAGGCCCGCACGATCGCATGCCCGGGTGAGGCTTGCGGACACCTGCTCATCCATAGTCACCACACCCAGCGGGTGTTCGAGCGTGCTGAGCCAGTTTGCCAGATCTACGGGGATGGCTTGCTCGGTGTTTTCCAGGTCGGCCGCGTTGAAGGGATATGGGCCAGACCACATCGGCGCTTGGTCATGCGTGACCTGAATGAATGTTTTGGCGAATTGATCGCCGGTGCGTATGCCGCTCCAACCGGCGAAGGCAAAGCGGGAAAATCCCACACGGCGCAGATGACGCACGGCCACGCGCATCGCGGCATCGATATCCAGCCAAACCGTGGGCCAACCGAGTGGGTCCAGTTCCAGCGTGAGTGAGACGGTGGCACAGGAAGGTTTGAGCTTCTCGGCAATGCGTTGGCCCATCTCAAGGGGAGCAAAGAGGATCAGGCCTTGCAGATCGACTTCGTCAACCCTTTGCAGCAACTGCGAAGGATGGTAGTAACCCAGTAATTGTGTACGACAATTGTGCCGCCTTGCAGCAGCCATGATGCCTTCATACACCCGCACGGTTGCATCACGCCAACGCGGTAAACCCACACCGATTAACGGAGACTTCACAGGGAAACACCCCCGACTCAAAAGCCCCAGAAACGGCTCCAACTCTGAAGTTACGCTACTTCGGCCCACTTGAGCGGGCAAGTGCAAAACAGTGTGCGGACGTAAATGGGGGAATTATGAACAAATGTGAGATTCGTTAAATCGTTATGAAAATGCTGTCAAGCCCGAGCTAATCTGCAAGGCTTGACACAAAAACCTGTTCGTGCATCCTTCGAAAATCTATCGCCTGCGATGCAGCAGGGCTAATCCCGCCAGACCAAGCAGCGTGCAGGTGGCCGGTTCGGGGATGATTTCCGCGTCATGGCTGAAAAAGTAGGTTCCCGCAGGCAAGGTCATCGGGGTATCCAACGCGAAGGTCAGCCGGAAGATGTCATCATGCGCGTTGCTGAAGTCATCACCGAAAATGCGATCGACGCCGGTGTCCGACCATGCCAGCGTGCCGGGGGTGGACTTGGCTGACAAGACGTCGCCGGTGAAACTGGCCACCGAAGGCATCCAACTGTTTGGATTGCCCGCGGGGTTATCCTGCACGGCGGACCAGATGTTCATATCGAACTGGATCAGCGGCGAACTGGAATCGAAGCCTGAGTTCTCATCGTAGTATCCGATGACGGTATCGATGGTGGTATCTTCAGTCAGCTTGAAGTAACCGGCGTAGATCCAGTCGAAGTTGTTGGACATCGAGTAGCCGCGGTAGAGGCCGGGCTTATCGGCACTGGTAACCTGATCTTTTGGGTTGGCGTTGGTGGCTGGGCCGGGATCGACCTGAGCGTCGTAATACGTGCCGTGGTTGCCTGTTTCGATGCCGTTGTTATCGTAGACAATGCTCCCGCTGTTCTTGAGGGTAACGGCGTAGCTGGCGTTATCCGGGAACCAGTCGTCCTTGTTCCATGTTCCCATGGGATAGCTACCCCAATCGGGCGAATCGGTGAGGAAACGGAACGTGCCGCCGGAAGCGTTGTCGCCGTTGGGCGTGGTGCCGGTAGGGAACAGGCCACCGGTCATCATGTAGTAGTAGCCCAGGTCATCACGTTGATGGTCTGATTGGCCGTTGAACTCACTGGCGAATGCGGTACTCACCAAGCAGGCTAGCGCCGCGATTGAGATGGTTGTGACCTTCATCGAAATTCTCCTTCCATCGTCCGTTCAGATGGATGTCGTATGCATATGGCTTGATGTGTCAGGTTCCCGACACATTGCGTTGCAGGTCCCCATTTGGATTCAGCGATGCTTGCGTCGGCGCAGGGTTGCCAGACCCATCAGCGCCATCACCGAAAGTGTGGCCGGTTCGGGGACGGTGGTGACCAGGGCATCGGTGTAGCTTGAGTTGTTGTCCTGCACGGTCATCACGGCCATATCGCCAACCGCCGGGAACAACCCGTTGTAATTGTCGGGGGCAAGCCGCTCTAGCAGCGATACGTTGAGTAGCAGCTGCCAACTGGACAGGCGATTGGCGTTGGTATCCCATTGCCAGATCATCCGTGCCACGTGCTTGTCCGGTGTGATGGGCCCGTCCCAGGCGATGTGCCCGTCTTCTTCCAGAACAAGCACCTGTCCGGAGTGGCCGTCCCATGTCCACGGGGCGCTCAGTTCCTGGTCCGGGTGAGGTGTGCCCGACTGGAAGTAGGCGGAACTGCGCACTTGCACGCGTCCACCACCACTGCTGGAACTGCTGTTTCCGTTGCCGCCGTTGGGAGCGGTCGTGCTGGCGTACCACGTGGCATCACTGGTACCGAACTTGGCCTGCAGCTTCGGCCCGCTATGCGGCGAGGTGGTCGGCAACAAGCCGTTGATGGCGCCGCCCGTGATGCTGGCCCAGCCAGCCTCGGCCGCGGTGATGGAACGAAATTTGCCCCCCACACCCAAGACTGTGTCCCCGACCAACCACGACAGTGACGTATCGTTGGTATCGGTAATCTGCAGGTTCGAGTTGGCCGCGATCGCGAAGCCCGCGCCGTAGGCGTCGTAGCCGTAGTTCGCGCTGCCCTTGGCGTGGGTGCCTTGGGCAAGGGAATGGCCGGCCAACGCCCATCCGGTATCGGCCGACGGGTCACCCGTTACGTTTGCCGCAAGGGCGGCTGTGGCTGCGGCGTGAACCAGCAGCAGCGCTATCGTGAAGCATTTCATGGCGTTTCTCCTTCATGGTGAATTTCTGAATCGTGAAGGCTGCCTCAGTCACTTCTCTCGATGGCGTTACCGTCTCCGCCACCACACCAAGCCGCCCGCCGCCAGCAGCGCCAGCGTCGTCGGTTCGGGGATGACCTCCAGCGTGTGGTTGTCGATGGCGATACCGTTGGCGATATCGATGTTCGTGAACCAGCCGTAGCGGTTGCCGCCCAGTTGCGCGAGCGTCACATCGTTTCCGTTGTGGGTAATCGGGCGATTCTCTGTGAACACCTTGGTACCGCTGCTGTCCAACAGGTTCATATCCACGGAGAACGACCCATCGCCATCTTCCATGAACACGTGTTGCAGGGTGTACCAACCACTGCTGTTGACGACATAGTGATTCTGGTTTTCCAGATCTTCACGCGGATCGAAGTTGGTGTTGTTGCTTCCACTGACCAGCAGGCTGCCGGTCGAAGTGTCCTGGGTGACGTGGAAGATGAAATCCTGATCGTGGTTGTTGTCCGACCCGTTGGCGGCCACGCTGTAATCAAATCCCTCACCAGCCGCCCACGAAGTATCCAGATACACATCGATCTGGGCGGTCATGCCACCGGGCCAGGTATCGCGGTAACCATCAAAACGAGAGAATGGCCCTCTGGTGCCCCCGACTGCAACGGTGTTCGTCTGGGTTGCCTCTGCGTGGTGCGAGCCTGACTTGGACACCACACCAAGGGTTCCAGTTCCTGAAGCGACACGGGTCAGCGTGCCCGCCCAGCCGCTGTTCTCATCGAGCCAACCATTGGTATCCGACTCAAAACCTTGATTCCAGACGGTGTTGGATGCGTCCACGGTCAGTCCGGAGACCAGCACCAGCATGCCGGCCACGGCAAGAATCGTGACATTGTTCTGGTTCATCTTCATGTTCAGTCTCCTGTTGCAAGGCGTCGTGAAAGAAAGAAAGAAAGAAAGCAGCACACCGCACCGATGCGATGTGCTGCCGGTTTGTTGAATCACATGCTGCGATAGCGCCGGCGCAGGGTGGCCAGTCCCATCAGCGCCATCACCGAAAGCGTGGCCGGTTCGGGGACATCGGCCGTGGCGGCGAGTGCCCATACCACTTCGGCGTCGACCTCGGCGTATTCCGCGCCACCGGGGTAGGAGGGCCAACCGCCATCCACGTTCTGCATGCTGGTCAGGTAATGATGAGCGGAAATGATTTCATCGTCATACTGGCCGGCATCATTGGCAGTGTCGAGCGCGAGGACAGCGTAAGCGGTGATCTGCAAATCTTCATCACCCGCGGAGGGGTTGGTGATTGTGCTGTGCCCGCTCCACGAACCGTTGGCGTTCTGAAGCGCAGCCAGCATGTTGGCCATATCGTCCACGCTGTTGGCGGTGGCGAAACTGCCGGTGGTCGGATCATGGTCTTCGTTCAGCCAATTCAGTCCGAGCACACCACCGGCCAGGCCGAGTGTGTCGCTGTAGACGGATGAGGGGGAACTGCTGTCGAGCGTATCGATGCCGTCTTTCATCGCCTGCACGAAAGCATCTTTCTGTGCGGTGGTGCCGGCCACTTCGGCAGCGGCGGCAAGTGGAGCGAGATCCCATGGCAGCAGGTTCACCCAGGTGCCACTTCGTCCGGCCTGAACGGCGCTGATGAAACCTGCAGTGTCGGTGGGGGTGCCCTTGCGCATGTACGTGCCGGCGTCGAGTTGACTGAAGAAATTCTGCGCTTGATTCAAGTAAGCATTATTGCCGGTCAGTTGACTGAGCTCGACGAGGAACAGCGGGTTGTACGAGCCTACCCAGTCGGCAGTCAGCCCGACCAGTGCATCGCCCGCGGCGGTTGCTGAGGCTAGATGGTCTGCATCGTTGGTCAGTTTGTATGCATCAATTTGGCCCAGGCCGATCGGGCCAACCACATTGCTGTATGTGGGCGGAGCGACCAGTGGCCAACCCCATTTTCCATCGGTGTGCTGCACCTCCGCGACGCGATCGGCCCCGGCCTGTACAGCCTGGGCGGGTGTCGTGGCGAAAGCGCTGGTGCTGAGTGTTAAGGCGGCGAGTAGTCCTGCGATCACTTGCAGATGAGTCTTGCGTGTCATGTCTGATCTCCAACCAGGGTGAATGTCCGTCGGGCCTCACCACGAAGCCCACCTGTCTCTGCTACAGATCCCACCTCGGACAAAGCAGATGGCTGCTACCCAATCGTTTGGGTAATCCATCTACATGCATGGTGAGCACAATGATCGCGCGGCGCCTTGCGCGCTCGTAGCGCACCCATGCGGGTTCATATTGATGTCGTACCGTCCGGCCATAGGCGCATTGCCGTGCGCCGTGGTCTTCAATCTCTACTCGTACACCAGCCGGACGTTAGATCAGGTTGTCTTTAATCCGCCGTGATCGCAGTGAAGCGACCATGGCAGGTCCCCGGAATATCCTCCCATAATGCCATCGATCCTCCTCATTCACCACGCTTGCGTTGAACGACAGCCACCGCACCCAGACTCACCAGAACCAAGCTGGCCGGCTCGGGAATCGGGGCGACCACATCGCCGTAGGCCACGTTGCCGTTGATCACATTACCCTGGGCAATGGTGGGCGGCGCATCGCTGATGATGTACATCACCTTGCTGGTCTGGCCGGTCAACAGTACGGCGTTGGGGCCGGACATGAAACTGAGATCGAGATACAGAAAGCCCACCGTTGCACCTGGAGGCGGCGTCGTGGAAATGCTGGCTCCAAGCGGCGCCGTGATGCCGGCCACGAAACCGGCCGGTTCACCTCCGGTCAGGTAGCCCACGGTGGTACTGCTGTTGGCCCCGACGAACGGGTAGATGGTGAAGCGGTGAATATCGTGATCACCGGTGTTTTCCACCTGGTAGAGATAGACATAGTCATCCGAATCCAGATCATCGAATGCCTGGCTGGTCACCGTAGCACTGAGTGTGGTGCCGGAACTGCTGTGCGAAACATTATCGACCGTGGGGCTACCCACTGCCTGGAGGTTACCGAGATTGCCGAAGGAGTCAGGTGTAAGAATGACCGACCACGCCTGCCCACTGACACACAGCAGCGCACATGCTGCACAGATCACCATCAACCGTTTCATCTTTTCTTTCCTTGCTTTGAGCATTCACCAGGTCACATTTCCCCGCCTGTGTGCTGGGTTGCCAATCAACCAACACACAAACCAGGCACAAAAAGCGCCCAAATCTCTTGCCCAAAGCTCTCTAGGAAACCCCCGTCCCCGGAAGCACCAATCAGCCCCATCCCGGAAGTACCCTCCTAATGGGTGCTGCTGGCTGCCGTCCCCCTGATTGACCGATGCGGCATATTAATAGTCACATTATGAATCATAATCTGCCGATAACAACACAAATACGTCCGTAACAATCCCCACAATGTCTGCACAAAGTTGTGGTTTGGTCAGGCAGGCAAACAGTCTCGCGTTAATGTTGGGACAATTACCAGGCCGACGATGGTTATTCAGTATCCATGTGCACAAACGCCCCAACCATTTTGCTGGGCGGATGGGGCAATTACCCACTCGCTGAATGCCGGCTACATCGACCGGGGACGCTGGCTACCCTGAAAAAAATTTCGCCCCTCCATGAAAATGGTCACCTGATCGCGCGGGGACTGGGGCGCAGCTACGGCGATCCGGCCATTAACGCATCACACAATGTGGTGCTGACTGATGCACTGGACAACCTGATTCATTTCGATCGTGATTCACACATCGTCGAAGCCCAGGCGGGCGTGAGTTTGCAGACGCTGCTCGATGTGTTCATGCCGCGCGGGTACTTTCTGCCCGTCACCCCCGGAACCAAATTCGTGACCCTGGGCGGCGCGATCGCGGCAGATGTGCACGGCAAGAACCATCACCGTGATGGCTCGATGGTATCCTTCATCATCGATTTGCAATTACTCACCGCATCGGGCGAGGTACTGATTTGTTCGCGTGACGAAAACCGTGAAGTGTTCTGGGCGACGGTGGGGGGCATGGGATTAACGGGCATCATTCTTTCAGCGCGACTGAAACTGTTGCCTGTGGCCACCGCATATGTGACAGTCGATTACCACAAAGCAGCCAACCTGGATGAAGCACTTGAGCAATTCGACACCGGCGATGCGCAATACCAATACTCCGTGGCGTGGATTGATTGTCTGGCATCGGGCGCCTCGATGGGCCGAAGCGTGATCATGCAGGGCAATCACGCCACGATGAATGACCTGTCAGAACGTCAGCGCGAAAATCCACTCGCACCGCGCCGTGGGCGCGCGCTGCCCATGCCTTGCCACGCGCCGGGATGGGCGCTGAATCCATTGAGCGTCAAGCTGTTCAACGCGGCGTTCTACCGCAAGCACAAAAACGGGCGAAAGGTCGAACACTACGATCCATTTTTCTATCCGCTGGATGGCGTGAACGATTGGAATCGGTTGTACGGAAGGCGCGGGCTCATTCAGTATCAACCGGTATTGCCCCGCGAAACGAGTCGCACGGCGTTGGTGGCTTTGCTGGAACTGCTGACCAGGAGCAAGCGTGCTTCATTCCTCGCCGTGCTGAAAAGCTACGGCCCGCAGAACGATGGGATGCTATCCTTCCCGTTGGCTGGTCACACGCTGGCACTCGACTTGCCGTATACCGGTCGGGCGTTACTCGAACTGATCGAAGCGATGGACCGCATCGTGCTGGAGCATGGGGGCAGACTTTATCTGGCGAAAGATGCCTGCATGAGTCGCGCGACATTCGAAGCGGGTTATCCAAGGCTGGCGGAGTTCAAACAGTTGTGTCGTCAGCTCGACCCGCGCGGAAAATTCAGCAGCAGCCAATCGCGGCGGCTTGGCATCACGGAGGCGATCGCATGAGTCAGAACGTGCTGATCCTCGGGGCGACCAGCGGCATCGCGCGGGCAGTGGTGCGGAGGCTCGCGCGTGATGGCGATTGTTTACTGCTGGCCGGCCGCAACGAAGAAGAACTGAAGCGCATCGCCAACGATGTGCACGTGCGCGCCGAGTGCCGTGCAGATACAATTTGTTTCGATGCGCTGGCGACCGATGAGCATGCCGCATTCGTCGAACAATGCATCGCGCACTTCGATGACCAACTCGACGGGGTGATCCTCTGCCATGGCACCATGTTTGATCAGGCCGAAGCGCAGAATGATTTCGCGCTGGCCCAACAAATGATTCAGACGAACTACACCAGCGCCGTCAGCATACTGGAGCCGGTGGCAACCTACATGCAGGCGCGAAAGCAAGGTTACATTTGCGGTATCAGCAGTGTCGCGGGCGATCGCGGCCGACAGAGCAACTACATCTACGGCTCGACCAAAGCGGCGCTGACTACCTATCTGGCAGGTCTACGGCATCGGATGGCGAATGAAAACGTGCAGGTGATAACCATCAAGCCCGGCATAGTGGATACACCAATGACCTTTGGTGTTGTGGATCGTAACAGTCCGTTGGTGGCAACACCGGACCGCATTGCACAGGATGTAGTTCGCGCCATTCGCCGCGGCAGCCCCACGATTTACACCCCATGGTTCTGGCGGTGTATCATGACGATTATTCGTGCAGTGCCGGAAAGATTGTTCTGGCGGACGAAGTTGTAACGGTTTGGAGAAATGTATGTCGCAGTTGAAGCGAGTTCTGGTGACCGGGGGCGCAGGGTTTCTTGGTTCTCACCTGTGTGAGCGCATGGTGAAACTGGGACATGATGTGATCTGCCTGGATAACTTCTTCACCAGTCAGAAGTCGAACATCTGGCACTTGCTGGAAAAACCGAATTTTGAATTGATTCGGCACGACGTCACGTTACCGGTCTACCTCGAAGTGGATGAAATCTTCAACCTCGCCTGCCCCGCATCGCCCGTGCATTACCAGCACGATCCGATTCAAACCACCAAGGTATCAGTCAGCGGCGCGATCAACATGCTCGGCATGGCCCGACGCGTGGGCGCGAAAATCCTGCAGGCCTCCACCAGTGAAGTGTACGGCGACCCTGATGTGCATCCTCAGCCTGAGTCATACCGCGGCAATGTCAACCCCATCGGCCCCCGCGCCTGTTACGATGAAGGCAAACGCTGCGCAGAAACGCTCTTCTTCGATTACCACCGCCACCACAACGTCAACATCCGCGTGGTGCGCATCTTCAACACCTACGGCCCGCGCATGCACCCTTACGACGGCCGGGTGGTCAGTAACTTCATTCTCCAGGCGCTCGCCGGCGAAAACATCACCATCTACGGTGACGGCAGCCAAACCCGAAGCTTCTGCTATGTGGACGACCTCGTCGAAGGCATCGCCCGCATGATGGAAGGCCCCGACACCTTCGTCGGCCCGGTCAACCTCGGCAACCCCGGTGAGTTCACCATCAAACAACTGGCTGAAATGGTCATCGAAATGACCGGCAGCAAGTCAAAGCTCGACTTCGCCCCCCTCCCCGCCGACGACCCCACCCAACGCCAACCCGACATCACTTTGGCCAAAGACAAACTCGACTGGCAACCCACGGTTGAGTTACGCGAAGGTTTGAAGAAAACGATCGACTACTTCCGCGGGCTGGACCTGAGCCAGTATCGCAAGCCGACGACAAATACGATCAAGTAAGTGGAGCGAAGTTGTATGTCATCGACGGTTCTGGTTACCGGTGCGGCGGGGTTTATTGGTTCGCATCTTTGTCGACGCCTGCTGGATGAGGGACGGCAGGTGGTGGGTATCGATAACTTCAACGACTACTACGACCCTGCGGTGAAACGGCGCAACGCGTCGAACCTGATCGGGTGCGATGGTTTTACGATGTGTGAGGTCGACTTCTGTGATCGTGCGGCAGTGGATGCGATCTTCGCTGAGCACAAACCGAATGCCGTGGCGCACCTTGGGGCGATGGCGAATGTGCGCTACTCCATCGGCAAGGCCGGTCTGTACACCCAGGTCAATGTAGTCGGTTCGGTGAACCTGCTGGAAGCGGCGCGGCTGAACGACTGCAACCAGTTCGTGTTCGCTTCCACGTCCAGCGTGTATGGCAACACGGATCAGCTGCCGTTCGTGGAAACCGATCCATGCAACCTGCCGCTGGCTCCGTACCCGGCGAGCAAGAAGGCCATCGAAATGATGGGGCACACCTATCACAACCTGCACGATATGAACTTCACGGCCGTGCGCTTCTTCAGCGTGTATGGGCCTTGCGGTCGACCGGACATGATGCCGTTCATGGTGACCGACCGCGTGGTGACCGGCGAGAAGATCACGTTGTTCGACAACGGCCAGATGAAGCGCGACTGGACCTACGTGGAAGACATCGTCAGCGGTGTGGTGGCGGCGCTGGACAAGCCACTGGGGTATGAAGTTGTGAACCTCGGTCGGGGTGAACCGGTACTGATGGCCGACTTCGTGAGCATCGTCGAAGACCTCGTGGGCAAGAAGGCGAACATCGAAGACGTTCCCGCCCCGGCGAGCGAGCCGAAGATCAACTTCGCCAACGTGGACAAGGCCAGGCAACTGCTTGACTACAACCCCCAAACCCCGGTGGACGAGGGCTTGGCCAATCTCTGGGCGTGGTATCGGGATACGTTGAGGTAGTTTCGGTGAATCAATGCCAAGTTGCAGTTTCCGCCTGAACCACTGTGTTTGGGTGGCGTAACTATGCTCTGGTTGCGGTTTCGGCCAAGATTGGGGCGATAACTGCCGATATACTTCGCATCCCCCGGAAGGTCCGGGTGGACAACCTAAACACCATTTCCGGGTTCTCCCCGCACATTTTCGGGGGCGGGGGAAGAGGAGCCGCGATGCGTATCACGATGGTTGGTACCGGTTATGTGGGTCTTGTCACGGGAACCTGTTTCGCCAACACCGGCAATGATGTGACGTGCCTGGATATCGATCCGGCGAAAATTGAGATGCTGAATCGGGGTGAATCACCGATTTATGAGCCTGGACTGAGCGATCTGATCAAGCGGAACACCAAGGCTGGTCGTCTGCATTTCACGACCGATAAGGTGGCGGCCTACGGCGGAGCGGAAATCATCTTCATTTGTGTGGGTACCCCGCCGGATGAATCGGGTCACGCCGATTTGCAATATGTGCTGGGGGCGGCGAAGGATATCGGCACCGCGATCGAAGAAGGTCCGGGCAACACCGTGACCGCGCGCACGCCGAAGATCATCGTCGTGAAAAGCACCGTGCCGGTGGGCACCAACCGCCGCGTGCGGGATGAAATCGCTCGGCACACATCCAAAGCATTCAGTATGGCGTCGAACCCTGAGTTCCTGAAAGAAGGCGATGCCATTCACGACTTCACCCACCCCGACCGCGTGGTCATCGGGGCAGACAGCAAGCAGACCGGCGATATGCTGCGCGAACTTTATGAACCGTTTGTGCGTCAGGGGAATCCGATTTTCGTGATGGATATTCCCTCAGCCGAAATGGTCAAGTACGCTGCCAACACGATGCTGGCCACGAAGATCAGTTTCATCAACGAGATTGCGAACCTGTGCGAAGCATACAACGCTGACATCGATGAAGTGCGTCGCGGCATGTGCAGCGACAAGCGCATCGGCAACCAGTTCCTCTACCCCGGCCTGGGCTATGGCGGGTCGTGCTTCCCGAAGGATGTGTTGGCGTGCATTTCGATGGGACAACAGGTTGACCAGCCGGCTAAGCTGCTCGAAGCGGTAGATCAGGTCAATCAGGTGCAGCGCGACCGTTTCATTGCCAAGATCGACAAACACTTCGGCGCCGCCCCCGGAAGTGATGCCGCTGGAAGTGAGAGTAAAACTGCCAGCTTGAATGGTAAGCGTATTGCCGTGTGGGGCATCGCTTTCAAGCCCGGCACTGATGACATTCGTGAAGCGCCGTCCATCACGTTGATTCAGCAGTTGATCGATCGTGGCGCGAAGGTTGCCGTGTTCGACCAGGTCGCTTTGGAGAACTGCGCAAAGGTGTTTGGTGCGGACATCATTTATGCGGAGGATGAACTGAGCGCGCTGGACGGCGCGGATGCGTTGGCCATCTGCACCAACTGGGGCGAGTTCCTGCATCCGGACTTCGACGACATGAAGCAGCGTATGAACACGCCTTTGATTTTCGACGGCCGTAACCTGTACCGCCGCGAGAGCATGGCTGAGCATGGTTTTGTTTACTACTCCGTCGGTCGTGCTCCGGTAGGTATGAAGTAGATCACGCGCGTTGTTCCGGGAGTTGCCGTGCAGCTAACTAAGCTCGAAGCAGATTACATCATCATTGGCAGCGGACTGACCGGCAGCGTGATCGCGCGCACGTTGGCGGATGCTGGCCGTGAGGTATTGGTGCTCGAACGTCGCGATCATGTGGGTGGCAATGTGCATGACCATATGCACCAGCCCAGTGGCATTCGCATTCACACGTATGGTCCGCATTACTTTCGTACGTCCAGTCCGCGCATCTGGGAATTCGTCAATCGGTTTGCCGCGTTCTGGCCGTATGAAGCGGCGATCAAAAGCCGGGTGGATGGCGAAGAACACAATTGGCCCATCGCAGCCAGTTACATTCGTGAGCACGTTGGCAACAACTGGAAGCCCGAGTTCACCGGCACGCCAACGAACTTCGAAGAGGCGGCCCTGTCGCTGATGCCCCGCCTGGTGTACGAGAAATTCATCAAGGAATACAACGAGAAACAGTGGGGCGTGCCGGTGACACAACTGGCGGCCGACCTCTGCAAGCGATTCAACGTGCGCGAAGATGACGAACCACGCCTCACCCCCGACAAGAAACACCAGGGCATACCCACCGAGGGTTACACCGCGATGATGCAGGCGATGCTGGCTGGCATCGACTGTCAACTGAACTGCGATTACTGCGATGTTCGTCATGAAGTGACCGCCCGGAAGATGCTCATCTACACTGGCCCGATCGATTCGTACTTCGATGGCGATGCCGGCCCGTTGGTCTATCGCGGCCAACAGCGCAAGCACACCTATCTGCCGAATGCCGAGCAGCATCAGTCGTGTGGTCAGGTGAACACCCCGCAGCATGCCGACGGCCCGGCCATCCGCATACTGGAATGGAAGCAGATGGCCCCCCCGCCCTCGGAGGAGAGGGTGCAGCGCGGCACGGTCATCACCACCGAAACGCCGCATACGCCGGATGATCCGTCGAATTTTGAGTATCCCTTTCCCGATGCGGTAAACGGGCAGCTTTATGCTGAGTATCGCCGTCGCGCCGATGCACTGGAGAATGTGCTTATCTGTGGCCGATTGGGAGAGTACAGGTATTTTGATATGGATCAGGCAATCGGCCGCGCGATGATGCTGGCCGGCCAGGTCCTTGAAGGCACGTGCCCGAAGTTGGGGTGAGGCACCGCACATGTGGCACATTCATGCTTTACCGTATCGTGCTATGCTGGTGATCCCAATCAGATGATTCACAGAGGATAGCGGTCATGGTTCTTCGTCGTCTGCTGATACTGTTCGTGGTGTATGCAGCGGTTGCGGTCGCGTTGCTGATCGCAAGCGGGCGCTTCAAGCAGCAGCTTTATGCAAGCATCTGGGTGGAGAAAACGGGTGAGGTCTTCGAGGTGTTCCGAGGCGAAGGCCCCATGGGTAATGTTTCACGCACGACGCTGGCGGACAACGTCGCCGCGTTCGTGAAAAGCGATCGTCCGGAACAGATGGTCATCATGAAACTGACCGATGACACGGTGTCGGTGGCAACGCGTCACGCCGAAACACGGTGGGCGGCAAAGAATTACGCCGATCTGGATGCGGTGGTAAAAGCTCATCGGGGTTTGAAGCTGGATTTGATTGCTGACAGTTGGCGTAAGCCGCGTCTGTTCAGTGGGCAGGGCAGTGCACCGACGCTGCTGGTGATGGCCACGGCCACCGCGGTCTTCTTCGGGATCAAAATCATTCGTCGCGGTAAAGCACTCAGGAAAGTAGAGACGCCATTGTAATAATGGCGCTGGTACTGATACTTGTACAATGGGAAAAGTGATCCAATAAACAAACCTCAGTCAATACCAGGGTTTACTTATTAGTATGAGGATTTCAGCCTGCAACCACTCTCTTTGATTGCTCGCCCACAGCTTCGGGGAACACCATGCGATAGTTGGTGGCTTTCGGCTTCTCGGTATGAATGTTGCGAGGCTTCACACCCTTGGCGGGATTACCGCGGCAAATCATGTAACGCGGAAGATCTTGTGAAGCAACCGAGCCAGCGGCGACGACGGAGTGACTTCCCACAACCACTCCGCCGGTCACCGTGCTCTGGCATCCAAGCCAAGCGCCGTCTTCGACGACGATGGGCTTGATAATCAAACTAAAAGTCGGGTCTTTCCAATCATGACTGCCCGTGCAGAGATAAACGCCTTGTGACACGCACACGTTGGCACCGATCTTGATTTTTTCCAGACTGTCGAACCAACTGCGTTCGCCGATCCACGTGTGATCACCGATTTCCAGATTCCATGGATACTTGATGTTGACATTGGGCTTAATGACCACACCTTTACCGATTTTCGCGCCAAACAAGCGGAGCACACGGCGCTTCAGACCGTACAGCGGCATCAGCGGATTGATGAAGATGATGGCGTTCAGCAAGTACCACAAGATGCGGACGACCCGACTGCGGCCGGGGTTGTACCAAGTGTTCTGATAGCCTGACAGATCGACACTACCGCGATCTGCTGTGCTACCTAGTTTCAGTTTGGGGGCTTGGCGCTTCCCAGGGCGCAGGGGCACATCCGACGCCACCACCACGGGCTGCGTTGAATGACTGGAATGTGTACTTGACAAGCTGTCCCTCTCTCTCAATTCTGCGACCGAGACGGCCAAGCCTCGGGCACGGATCGCGATGCGCACAAGCTAATGTGTACATCGCCTCTTCTCTACGAATAAGTGTAACCCCGTATGAACTGAATGCAAGCACTTTCGGAAAATGAAATTCGCTCTCATTTTGATGAGATATCCTATTCACGCGACGCTAGGACGGATATCGGCTAATATGCCCAGAAATCGCCCCCTCTTCACCGAGAAACTGCATGCCCCACATCAGCGTCATCATGCCGACTTACAAGCGGCCGGAGATGTTGCGGCGTGCCGTTGAAAGTGTCATCGCTCAGTCTTATCAGAATTGGGAACTGATTATTTCCGATGATGAAAAGCCCGGCGGCGAAACTTGGGCCTACCTACAAGAGCTGGCGCAAATGGATTCACGCATTCGCGTGTATCAGCATGAAGGTGAAAATGGGCAGATTCCCAATAACAACTTTGCCATGAGCAAAGCAACCGGGCTATGGATCAAGCCGCTGTTTGACGATGATGTGTTGCCGACGCATTGCCTGGCACGTTTCCATCAAGCGGCGACTGATGGGCAAGACACCGCCGCGGTGATCTGCTGCTTAGCTGATGTATATGTTGACGGCGAGTTGAGCAAACCAGCCAAACGCGGTTCCGCCGCTTTGTTGGAACGGATCACCGGTCCTGATGCGCTTCGTGCGGCCTACCTGCAGGATGTTGACATCGGCACTCCTGTGCAATGCATGGTGCGTGCCGACCTGGTTCAATCCGGCGTGTGGTGGGAAGAACTCGAGGGCATGAATTCTGCGTTCGACACTTGGTGGTTGGTGCGTCTTCTGGAGCATGGTGATCTACTGATGCTGAATGAATCTCAAGCCCAACTGCATTTGGGGCATATGACCGGCACGGCAGAGATGCAGGCTCAACCGGACAAGTTGGACGAGGACTACATGATTCTGCGCGAGCATTTGCATCGACTCATCGCGGATCAGCCCGATGTGCCTCCGCTGTCTGTTGCCAAGCAGCAACTCAAACTCATCCGGGCCACGGTGCGTTTGCGTGACGGTCGTTGGCTGGACGCATTCACGTTGGCGATCAGTTGCTGGCGATGTCAGGCGTGGCGGTTGTTTTGGCGTTGGTTGAAAAACCGGCGACACCCGGGCATGGATCCGGTCGCACCGCGCGAGGTGGTATGGCCCTAAAGGACATCCGGGGTATGTCACATCGACAACTGTTTTTCACGTCGGCGTTGCTCGGCCACCTTCATGGTGATCATGTATTCGTAAATCGAAAGTAGACGGCAATAGTGAAAACCCGGCATGCCGTCAAGGAACCCGAGCTTCACGAAGTACATATAGATAAACCGCATCAACGGACGACAAGGCACGCGGAAAGATGCCTGCTTGATCGCTTTTTGCCGGCGCACCGGGTCACCTGAGATCAGGCCCCGCCAGTCCATCTTGCCGTCATCAAGGTCTTGCAGGGTTTCAGTTGCTTCGTGCCACGAATACCGGTTGTGTTTGTCGAACCAGGCGTTCAGGCCGTTGTTGAAACTGTAGTGCTTGAAGTGGGCATCCATAAAGCCTTGTTTGCCATCGACCACGTACTCAAGGTTGATCTCGCGTTTAAAGGAAATGCATTCCGGACGAAACAGGCGCATCACCCACACCGGATACATGCTTGAGTGGCGAATCCACCGTCCCATAAACATGTTTTTGAACCGGCAGCGATATGCCACTTCATTACGCGATTCATCAGCAACCAGTCGTTGCATTTCATCCCGCAGTTCCGGGGTGATCACCTCATCGGCGTCCGGATTACATACCCAAGGGTACTTGAAATTGATTTCGCGAATAGAAAACAGACGGTGTTCGCGTTCGTTATCAAAGGGACGGATTACCACACGAGCGCCGGCCTGCTCCGCAATCTCCACCGTGCGATCCGTTGATCCGGAGTCCAGCACAACAACATCATCACTCCAAGAAACGGCCTCCAGGCAACGGGGTAGATTACGTTCTTCGTTCAAGGTGAGTATCAACACCGATATCATGCTGAATCCTGCTCCATCCGGCGCGGCTTGATCACCTTGGCGGGATTGCCCGCGACCACCATCCACGCCGGCACATCTCGCGTGACGCAACTGCAAGCCCCGACCACCGCGCCTTCTTCAATGGTCACGCCAGGCCCCACAAACACATTCGCGCACACCCATGCCCCCTCACCAATGGTAATCGATGCCGTGGTTAATGGCATCTTCGGGTGTTCATAGTCGTGGCTGGCTGTGCAAAGGTAGCTGTACTGGCTGACCGTAGCATGTGGTCCAAGTTTCACCGGAGCGACGCAGTAGCAGTCCACGTGGGGCGCTAAGCAACTGTGTGCTTCCATGGTCAGGTGATCGGGCAAGAAGATCTGCACGCTGGGGTGGACATGTGCATTGGGGGCAATGGTCGCACCGAAGCAACGCAGCAACCATCGTCGCCAGCCGTGCATGACTTTGGGCGTGGGACGAAAGGCCACCGCCCACACTAACCCCCACACCGCGCGCTTGATGCGGTTGCCCAACGAGTGAGGGCTGGGGCAGTCCGATACATCAACCTTGGCGTTGGATTGGCTGGTCATAGGTGTACGGGCCATCGTCGGTTGATTTCTGGATCGTCGCTAGACGGTCGCAGTTAAAATGCCAATATATTCTACACATATGTGGATGCTCAAGCCTAGCAGGCTAAGTTACTGAGGTGAGGCGGAGCTTGATCAACGGAGCGACTGAGCATCGTATATACCGGATAGACGAGGTAACCCATGAAACTCCACTGGCGAACAGCCTTGCGATGGTTTGTGCGACTAACCATGCGCAGTATGATTTCGATCACCGTGGTCATCAACGCGGTGTGGTTCTGGTTGGCAATCACAGAAGTTGGCGTAACCGAACCCCAGCAGATTGCCGACGGGGTAACGTACACCGTGCTGGATCTGCCGGGCACTTCGCATGGCGGCGGGTTGGCATACGTGGCCATGGCCGACATGACGCATCCGGCGGTGAGATTCTATGTCACCCCGCCGGACTACATCAATGATCCAGCCGGCTTTGACTATCGCTTGCGATTTCCTTGGCAAGAGGCGCGCCACAAGAAGTTGGCAGCAGCGATCAACGGTTCGTTCTTCAAGTCAAAGATGTATAAACTTTCCGCCGGCGAACTGTATGCCCCCAACGCGCCGGCGCAGATCGTTTATACCGCGGTGTCCGACGGGCAAACACTGTTCGGCCTGCGCCAACCATGCCTGATCTGGTTCGATCAGCAGGGCATGCCCCACGCGGAGCGGCTTATCCCCCGCACCAACGATCGCAACAACATCATGGGCCGAGCGTCGATCGTACTCAGCGCCTGGCGGTTCATCGTAGAAAACGGCGTACCCCGCCAGGAACTCAGTGAAGAGATGCCCACCATGCGCGCGGCGATCGGCGTGAACACGAAATCACACCGTGTGTGGCTTGCTGTGTTTGAAAGCGCGGATGAACTACTGGCCGGACAGGTGCTTGCTGAAGAAGGCGCAACCGATGCGATTGTCCTCGATGGTGGTGGCTCCACTTGTTTTGTGGTGGGGGCAAACGAAGGCGGCGTCACACCTGGAGTACGCCTGCGCGGTTGGCGACCGGTGGCCCAAACAATCGGTATACAGGCCGACAACTAATGTGAGCGCATCAAGCAGACAGTTGCACGGAGTCCGGTGCCGGTTGATGACCGAGAATCCACCGATACATCTGATCGCACTGACTGGCGATGGCACTCCAGGCGTAACGATTCATCGCCAGCTCGCGACCGCGCCGGCCCATGGCCGCACGTTCATCATCACTGAGCGACATTGCCGCTTCCAATGATTCGGTCAGCGGATCCAGGCCAATGTTGATCCACCAGCCACAGTTGTGTTCGGTTAGTTCCTGCCAGGGTGTACCTTTGGTGGTGATCACGGGAATCTGCGCGGCCATCGCCTCAACCACCGCCACCCCGAAATTTTCACTGTGTGTAGGCAGGACGAATAAATCACTACCCACCATCAGGTGAATCTTCATTTCACCATAGACCGGTCCGGTCATCAGCACGCGCGAGGTGATGCCTTCCCGTTCGGCCTGGGTCAGTATCTCTGCACCGTGACCGTCGCTATCGGGCCCGGCGATCACCACATCCCAATCGGCAAACCGATCGGCAAGGCGTGCAAAAGCACCGATCAGATTCGGCAGCGCTTTCTTTGGATGCACCCGTGAAAGGAACAGCAATCGCTTGCGGTCACGTAACTGCGGCCACTGGTCCAGCACCAGGTCAGCGTTGTATGCCACGTCGTAGTCGCACACGTTTACGCCGTTGGGAATGATGGTAATTGGATTTTTGTAACCCAGTCGGCGGAACTGCTCACCTTCGCTGAGGGCCGTGCCCTGTAACACAGCTGCGTTACGCAACAGTTTGCCGAACGACATACACAGCGCGAGTTTCTTCTTCCACTTCTTCTGCGTGAGGGACCATGGCTCAAGCATGCCTGCCGGTCGCATGATGTAGGGGCAACCACGCTGCTTCGCTGCTTTGGCGGCGAACAAACTCGCCAGCGACCACAACCCGTGCATGTGCACGATATCGGCGTCGGCCAGATATTCGGTCACCTGCCGGCGCTGATCTTGCCACGACTTCCAACCGCCGGCTGACTCGATCGGACAGAAATCCCCCACGTCTTCGCCCACGACTTCCGTGATAAACCGGTTGCTCGGCTCAGCCAAATGGGACGGACACTGGTACACCACCCGCGGCACGGTGCCTTGCGTGATTTGTGCTTGCGTCAGATGCAGTACCACCGCCGGTGGTCCTCCGGCAGCGGGATCAAGCGATTGCACAACATGGCAGATTTTCAGATCCATTGGTATCAAGGGCGGAAATCATTTGGAGCGGACAGGTAAGCGCTCGCTTATCGTATCAGAGCTGAACGGCAGGGGCGACTAGCCTCACCACAATCGCCTTCTTGTGCAATATCGGTCGTTTGTTCCTGGCGATTAACCAGACAATCATGGTGCAGCCACTTGGGGCAGGGCACAGTGTTGCTAAAGCCTTGATATCACAGCAAATGGTTGCGTTATGAGCATGTTTGGCACAGAATAGATTAGTTTGGAGGGATGCTGCCAGCGGGTAAGTGCCCTTGTGGTGCACGCCACGTTTGGTGCGTTCATCAACCACCACCATGAGAAGGAACACGATCATGCAGTCAGCCAAGATACCTTCCGTGCTGTTGCCCGGGCGTGAGGCGAGGGGCTTTACCTTGGTAGAACTTCTGGCGGTGGTGGCCATCATCGCATTGCTGCTGGGCATCCTGCTGCCAGCTCTGGGGCAGGTGCGACTCAAAGCCAAAGAAATGAGCGCCCAGACGCAACTGGAAGGCATCGCCAAAGCGTGTGAATCCTACCAGTTGCAATTCCAGGCCTTCCCCGGTTACTTCAGTGAAGAAGACATCGGTACCGGCAACACTTCCAACAACCTGACCAGCACGGAAAACCTGGTGATCAGTCTGCTCGGTCGCGTGGTGCCCACTGCATCAGCCAGCAGCAATGTCTATTGGCCGAGCGATGTTTCACCCAGCAGTGGTTACCGCGTCGACCTTGATGAAATCGGCAACGGCCCGCAGATGAGGACCAGCAACCGAACCTACGGCGCGTTCTACCAACCCAAAACCGGGGAGATTGAAGTCATCAGCGGCTCTACCACGACCGCTTCACCTGATGAAATGCCCGAACTGATCGAAGGCGCACTGAGCAAACTACCCGTCCTCTACTTCCGCGCGCGTCAAGGAAAAACTGAACTGGCCAGCAATCGATTCGGTGATGGCGGAAACAACATCTTCGCCTACGGCCAGAATACGAACTATACCGAGGCAGCTGCTCTTCAAACGACCGACGGGACTGAGACGAATCAGCTAGATAACACCTGCCTGAGTTCATCAAACAATAACGATGCGATGGACAACATGGCCTGGCTGGTAGCTGACCCACGCTTGGCCGATGAAACCGTCATGGCACGCGATGCCACCGAACCGATTCGCGGCCAGTTCGTTCTCATGTCCGCAGGCGAAAACAAGGTCTACGCCGAAGCCAGTGCCGTGGGTGGTACCATCAACGACTTTGACGACCTGGAAAACTTCGACGACCAGCGCATCTACGGCGGACGGTAATTAAACCCCACCAGGCAAGCGCACATTCAACGCCAGGTTTCGTCCATTGCCAACAGCGGTCTTCTTCATAACAGCTTCGGCAGGTAACGAAATGAGTTATCCAATTCTGCGGAACAAGCCCATCCAGCCATCGGTGACACCGATCATCCCTGCCGACAGACGATAGCTCAAAGAAGCGATGCGTGATACGACACGGGTCCGAAGCTTTGCCCCGGGCGTCCGATGATAGTGCTGTGGAATAAAGCGTCGTCGGCGTACCATGATATGACACTCTTCCAATCTGTGACGCGAGTGGTACTGCATCTGAAATTTGTTGCCACAGAATACCCGGCGTATCGATTCGGGGGGGTAGGGGCGGACATGGTCGAAGTCATCATAAAATCTATGCCACATGAGTGGCGTGATGATGATAAGGTAGCCGCCAAGCTCAAGTCGTTCTAGATAACTGTCTATGAACTGGAGCAGATCGTTCGGGGTAAAGTGTTCAATGATGTGCGACATCAACATCATGTCGTAACTAGACTGCGTTGCCTGGAATTCTCCTACCGTCTGACAGGACAAGCCACGTTCTTTGTTGCTGTCGACATGAGCCTGGTGGATATCAACACCTTCCGGGGAAAAGCCAGCAGACACAAGCCAATCCATTTTCTCGCCATATCCACAACCCACATCAAGAATACGAGTGTCTTTTTTCAGTCCCGTCAGTGAGAGCATGCGCATGAGCATGTAATGTTCGTCGTAACGAACAGTTAAGCCGTTTAGCAGTTGTTTGATCATGTGAAGCTATGCCCTTGGGTAATGAAGCGTTTCCCATCAAGACATGTTATTCTTGGCTTGGTTTCGTTTTCTAATACGCTCACGAATTCGATTGACATAGTGCAGCGCATCCCGGCGTTCAGCTTGGTCCATCCAGACCCAACAGGCAGGCGCGTAAAGAAGTGCGATGGCAGTTCCCGCGCCAAGCATCAAGCTCCAGCTGTCTGGGACCAATCCAATGGAATAAAGCGCCCATATTATTGCACCCACAGTAATAGCGGGTGCTATACCGGGTAATAGCACTTCGCGGGCAAATCGTGCCAATGTTAAATTAGCACACTGCAGCCCGAGGGGAAATATGAGTAACTGAAAACCCAATGACTCGCAGATCAGTGTTGCCGCGGCACTTCCCACGGCTCCGTATTGCAGAGGGCCTACCAGCACCAACGTTAGGGCCAGGTTAAACACATGAATGACCGTCGTGCGAATCGTGTAAGGGCGGACATTCGCTCGCGCCAGGGCCATGCGATAGAACAGCATGACTGAGAACGTCCAGGGATAACACAACGATAACAGCAGCACGACTAAAGATGCTTGCGGGTAAATCTTGAATGCGTCACCCAAGTACAATTGTAATAATTCGTTGCGGTAGATCAATAATGGCACAGCGGGAAACAGACCAGCCCATAGCACGATGCGCGTGCTGCGAATGAGCGCACGCTGCATCTGATCTTCGCGGTCGGTGGCATGCAACGTAGTCAGCACTGGTACGATGGGTGAAAGCACAACAACCATTAGCGCTCGCAGTTGTCGGTCAATGATGGATGCAACGTGGAAACAATTGACTTCAACCGCGTTGGCAAGGCGATTGAGCACGATTGGGTCGGCAGCATTGCGGATGACGCCTGCCGCTTCACCACAGGCAGTCCAGAATCCGAACACCGCCACTTCCTTTACCACTGACCATGACCAATAGCCTCTCTTCCAACGCAAACTTGGCAGGGCGCGCAGGCTGAAAATCATCACCAGCAAATGCCCAAACAATTGTGCTGCTGCCATGGCGATGGCTACCCACATCACCTTTGGCCCCAACCCGAGAATGAGCGCCAATGTCAGCAAGGCCCGGGCAAGCGTTGCAATGGCATGGAGGATGCTGAGCAGCACATATTTTTGTGTGGTCTGAAGCCCCACGCTAAGGGTAAGCGTCGGCAGGGACAGCAGTACCGGCGCGAGCATCGCCGCCATCATCAGGCGTGCTTCGTTGATGCGGTCAGTGGGAAACGTCAATACCGAATCGATGTGCCAACAAAGCAGTGTGACCGGTACGATCATGATCACCGCCACGATGCTGTTGAGAACACCCATGGACGTGGCAATGGTGGTGATACGTTTGTGTTCATCGCGTGCATAGGCATCGGTGACATAACGAACCAGACCATTGGTCAAAATGCGCGTCAGCAACGGCAGCACCAGAGAGATGCTTTGTACCACCGGAAGTAGTTGAAATTCATCTGGTTCAATGCGGTTGATCAGGTGTTGGATTACCCAAACCATCACCGCAATGTCGAATAGCCGCCCGACCACCGTCCCCGCGGAATTGATTGCCAGCAACTTTTTACTGACGTTGACACGTGCTTCAGAATTCTTGGGACGACTCACGTGTTTTATCCGGATTAGTCCACCGTTGTTGACGGCGAAAATGTCAAACGTTCGTTGACATCGCGGTTCAGTGGTCAAAACCGCCAGAGATTACTGGTTACGAACCTGCCGTGCCAGTGCGACAGTTCTGATGCATCCACGCTCGGTCTACGTTCAGACGACCATATAGGTTTGCCGATATACTGATCACGCAAACACCCGATCTTACACAATATCGGCTTGCCAAGTGCAAGCACTTCTGGTTCAGCCAAATGAAATTTTCTGTCATAATTCCATCTCACAATGCGGCACCGTACGTTGGCGACGCACTTGCTAGCGTGGCTGCACAATCCACCTCTCCACATGAAGTAATCGTGGTCGATGACGACTCAAAGGACAATACGGTAGAGGTGGTCAAACAGTGTGGTTTCGCCACAAAAGTGATTCAGGTGCAACACCACAACGCTGCAGCCACACGTAACGAAGGCATTAAGGAGGCAACAGGCGACTGGATCGCATTTCTTGATTCTGATGACACGTGGATGAGCGACCACCTGATGCACGCGATGGAAGTGCTCAGCGACAGTGATGACATCGCATATACCACAAATCGCCGAAGTATCTACGGTGATGGCGAAATCGAGGATGTTCCGGATGTGCCTAATGATACCCCGGAAACGGGATTAACGTATGAGGGATTCCTTGAGCGTTTTGCACGAGGCGCATTTTTTAGTATGTCGTCGACCATCATCCGGCGTTCAAGACTGCTTGAGGTAGGTATGTTGGATGTTGGCTTTCGACGCCGTCATGATATTCATATGTGGTTACGCGTGATTCGGGGTCAGACTTGGTCGTTCGATCCGCGACTGGGTTGCACGTATCGGCGTGATACGCCCGGCAGTATTTCCAGTAAAGTCTGCGAAGCCACGCGCTATTACATTCGTGCTTTGACTGATGCGATGCCTGAACCTCGCAGCCCGCTGGAATTGAAGATCATTCGTGACGCCAGTCTGTTTGCCATAAACATTGCGTTGGTTCACGGCTCATCTGACGCACGCTGTCAGGCGCGCGAATTGGCGTGGCCATACCTTTCATTGAAACACCAGTTGCTGTATAGCATCATGGGGCGGCTTCCGTTTCTTTTTCGCTTAATACGTGTAGGTCGTCGCGCAATCCGTCGATTGCGCGATGGTTCTGTCGCACCTGGTTTGCGAGAAACAAACACAGAAGCATCCACCAAGTAAGTGGATATTCATCACACGTGATGACGCTGCAGAGTGATATGGGTTGGTTCCCAACGGTTAGGTCGTATCAACCCGTACTCTGAGGTGTTACGACGCTATGTTCGGACTGTAGGGTAATCTGTTGCAGCGCATATTCACGCTCTCGCCATTCCACGTGATACCGTTCGACCAACAGAACCGCCAGGTAGATTGGCCAGGCAAGGCGCGCAAAACCGAATGCTGAGAACGGGACGTTCCATGCTACCGATAAACCTGCGTACAGTGCCAGCGGGGCCACAGGGAGATGGGGCCGTTTAAAAAAGAAAACCATCAACTGAAAGAACAAATACATTTGAAAGATCCAGAATAGCCCACCGGCTAGTCCTCCCCATATCCATGAAGCCAACACAACCGAGTGTGCAGGAATCATCGGGTTGGCTTCTTTCACACGTATATTCACCGTCACACCAGGCTTGCTGATCGACTCAATCAGATCTCCCTGGAAGCGCGTGTATCTGGCATTTCTTGCCCAAGAGCCGTGGCCGAACAGCGGGCGATCAATAATGGCGCGCAGGCCCGCCAAGCCCTCGGGGCGGGAAGACAGGATCACATGGAAAGGATTGTACGGTTGACGCAACGTGACTAACTGGGCTTGTGCATTTGCTCCCAGAACACCGCGCGTGCCAAGGAACACGTAAGTGCAGAACATGACCGCTAACACAGGCACAGCAATGAGAGCCCCGCGGAGGATCTGAGCGCGGTTAACTGCGTACTGGTTTCTGGCCACGGCACGGCTGGCAAACATTAAGGCTGCGGTCATGAGAAACAGCAGGCCGTTGGAACGTGAACCGAATGCAATACTGGCCAGTCCGTAGCCAAGCGCGATGGCCATGCTCAGGCTTGGGCGAAAGCGATAGACCCACCACATGCCGAGGATAGTCAGCGGGTTGGCCCAAAGCCGAACAGAGGTATCCCACCACTCACCGCCAACTTCCGCGCGCGTTTGGCCACGCACCACCGCCACCGCCCCCGCGATGCACAGCCCTGCAAGATAGAACATGGCCACTTTACTGGGTTCACGTGCCGCCAACGCCATCCAGGCAACAAAGGCCAGCAGAATCATGAACACATTCGCCCAACCCCGCAGAAAATCGTCGGGTACCGTGCCGTTGAGGAAGTCACTGAGTATCAGCGACCCAAACCAGCAGCTACCCAAGAACAATGTCGTCTTGGCCCCACGCACACGAAAGACGTCGGTCCGACTCATGGCAAGTAACGGACCGACAACAATATGCAGCAGTTCCGCGATGGGCAACTGGCCGACCAACTGCACATACGTGCGTTGCAAGGTTCCGATAAGAAAAGCGACGATTCTCAGCATCGGTCGATTCGTGTCCGGTGAGACGACGGCTAACCCAGTATTCATCGGCCAGATCGCCGTGATTCACCAGTCGGACACATGAGTCGTCTGGTGGGGCATGGTGCTCACATCATTCTCAAGCCCCATTGTAGTGTGGTGAACGCAGCCTTGCGCGACAACATCGTTCTGCTTGCTCAGCGGGCTTTGGCGTAGGGAAAGCGTTCTTCCAACCAGCGTGTGGGGGGAAACATGGTGGCTGTATGAAGCATCGTCCTGCCGGCGCATCGGACGAAGCGTTTGACTTGTCTCCGCCTGAGGCTTTCGCCGCATTGCTGAAGTGCAAACACCACTGCACGACGTCGGTAACGTGCCAAGCCATCCAGCAGGTCATCTTGCCATTCTTTGGGCGTCAGTTTTTTCCACTTCGCCAACCGACGACGGCGATCATCCCAGCCATCGCGGCCACGAACGCACAAACTCATACATGTTGGATGCACCCGGTAGCGGTAGATGTGTTTCGAGGTATAACCCAGCGGGCCCAACAGTGCTAAGCGGTACCAAAGGTCCCAATCCTCACCAATGGTGATTTGTGAATCGTACCCATCCACTACACGCAGCGCATCTGCCTTGACCAATGCGCAACCACTGCTCTGCACCCAGTTGCGAGCCACGAAATCCTGCCAGGTACGCAAACCTTCAACAACATCAGTTTGTACGGGCTCATTGGTGGATAGTGGATGGCCATCAGCATCGATCTTAAAAGACCAACCGAACACGGCGGGGGCATCGGGATGTTTCCCCGTCAGCGCCAACAGGCTGGCCAACAGATCTGGTTCAGCCAGATCATCGGCGTCGAAGAAGCAGATAGGGTCATCGCTTGAGCCCAACAAGGCCAAGCCGTTATTGCGTGTGGCGCTGGCGCCCTGGTTGGTTTGGTGAATTACGCGAATGCGATCATCGAGTTGCGCCAGAGAATCGGCAATCTCACCCGTGCGATCGGTCGAGCCATCGTTCATAATCAGCAGTTGCCAATCGGTCACGGTCTGCGCACGAAGACTTTCGACGGTAAGTTTTAAGTACTGCTGGGCGTTGTAAGCAGGCATGATGAAAGTAACGCTCATTCATGTGGTCATACAACGCTACGGTGAAAATGTCCACACGATTGCGCATGCACAGGCGTTTTTGAGGTCTGGATCGTCCAACTAGCTGGTGGGCTTGAACCAGAACCGGGTTTCAAAGATTCCGTTCGAACCAGTCATGCCGCGCCAGTTTCTCAGCGCTTCATACACTTGCCGCCACACATCCGTGTGGTAGTCCGTACGATAGTGAGCCACTGTACGGACACTACCACCGAACGTGTTCAGCAGGAAATTATTGGCGTAATCGAAGACGACCAATCCGCCGCGTTTTAGTTTGGAGATGGCGTGCAAGATGCTTTCGCCGCGCAGAATAAAACCATCCACCAGCACCTAATCGAGCGATTCATCGGGTTGTTCATCGATGATACCTAGATACACATCGATGGTCTTTTTGGTCTTGCGCGGGTGCGGGAGTATCAACCCGGCGAAGATCGACCTTATCGTTGACACCTTCTTCATGAAAAATTTCTATCACACGCTTATGCCACAAGGCGTTTGTTTCCACGCTGGTGACATATGCACGCCGCCGGGCAAACCAGACAGTACTTCGACCCGATCCTATTTCCAACCCGCGATCAGTCGGCTTGAGCGCGTGAAGCTACTTGGCGGATGCGGAGCATTTTCGGCGAAGACAGATCAGACCACCGGTGGACAGCAAAAGTAGCAGGCAACCGGGTTCCGGCACGGTTGCGGCAGCGGATGCCTCGATCAGGTTCCACACCGTTTGAGCAAAGAAATTGTCACCATCGTCGTTGGGGTGCACACCATCTTTCAGATAAGCGGCAAGATCAGCATCCATACCCCCCACCGCATCAAACAGATTGATAAACAGTGTGTCGTCCGATTCCTGCGTCAGTTCCCAGAGTGCGTCTGCCATGAAGTCGAGTTTTGACCCATCACCTGTCTGATATGACGACACGACCACGAAGTCGATACCGGGCTTCGCAGCTCGATAGCGGTCAAGTAAATCAGCCACACGCTGCTTCCAGTTGTCCGTCAGATCGTTCTGTCCAATCCAGATGTAGACCGTATCAACCTCACTGAACGCAAGGTAATCTGCTAGGTGCTCATCACTGACTGAGTCCATTGCGCTGAAGTGGTCCACACCACGCCCGCCAGCGGAGATGCTTTGAATTTCCATGCCTTGAACACCCGTCGTCACGTTCATACCAATGAATGTAAAACTCGTACCATCCGTTAGTGTGACAACCGAATCTGCTCTAAAACGTGCAGCCAGATGGTTTACCCCCTCTGGTAAGACAAGACTGGTTTGGTAAAAGCGGTACTGTGGCGTGTCTGCGTAGGTAGAGATGTCAATCGTCTGCAGAATTTGCTTACCGTTGCGAATGTCAACAAACAAGTGATCCGTTTGCCCGCCTGGATGGGCGAACAGTGCGATATCTACGTCGACCTTTCGATCGCCACTTTCCGGAAATTGTAAAGGTTGATCATCACCGTTACCAACAATCGCTTCGTAGAACCGATTAAAAACATCGCCATGCAGTGGGCGAGTCGGTGTGTTATTAAATTCGATGTAGTCATAAGCTGCGGGCGAAATCGCTTCCATGTAGATAGGCAACCCCAATGTCGCGGTTGCGTTATCGTACGGCGAGACATGCAGGAAGCTTTCTTTGAAGCCAGGTGTGTCCCATGGCCAAACACGTGAACCGGAGTCCTCGTGGCCGAATGTATCACAGAAACTTGGCGAGACGAATCGCCCACTCCAACCGACCGGTTGCCACAGTGTCATGTAGCTGTCGAGCATGTTGTTGTGAATAGAATCGCCAATCACCATGACATGTGAGTTGCCATGCACCAAGCGATGCGCAATGCTCAGGTTGCCCCCAAACAACGGCCTGGCGTTATCCGCACAAGCTATCTCCGGCATCAGGGAATAGAATAACCCCACAACGATAACGATGACCACGCACCCGCGCATGTCAACTCCTTTTCGGTTCCAACACCACCCACACCGGAATGTTGTAGCAAGTAAACCTCACACAGACGACATGAACAACCCAAATGTGTCCTGTTGTTGTCCGCGTTTATTAGGCACGTGCTCCGCCAGTACGCACATGCACCAACAGGTGTACGTTGATAGAATATTTGTGCAAGAACGATGGCCTTGTCCCGCACGGCATCGAGATGCAGTACCACCTGCCACTAAAGGAAATCCCCGATTCGTCCGAAGGGATAACACACAGCGACACCTCGCACCAGACGTCTATCGCTCCGGTTCGGAGAACTGCTTTCCGATGACCCAGCCTTTGATTTCCATCGTCATGGCCAGCTACAACCAGGGTAAGTACATCGATGAAGCCATTCAGTCGGTGTTGGCCCAGGACTATCCCCATTGGGAGTTGATCGTGATTGACGGGGGCAGTACGGACAATGCTGTGGAAGTGATCAGGCGGCATGAATCGCGTCTGGCGTACTGGGTCAGCGAGAAAGACCGTGGTCAGAGTCATGCATTCAATAAAGGATTCGCCAAAGCCAAGGGTGATCTGCTCACCTGGCTGAACAGTGATGATGTGCTGCTACCCGGCGCGTTGGCTGCAGTAGCGACAGTATGGCAGAAACATAATCAGCCGAAGTGGGTGGCGGGAAACTGTGTGTGGACTGATCCGGAAGGTCATGTGATTCGTTGTGCCAAGGGAATGAATTGGTCACAGAAACTGTCGAACCTCGGATTGGTGGGCATCAGCGGGCCGACTTCATTCTTCAGCCCAAGGTTGCTGCAAGAGCTTGGCCCCATTGATGAAGACTTGCATTACGCGATGGACACAGAATTGTGGATTCGCTTTGCACGGGCGGGCTACAAGTATGAGCGTGTGCATCGTTATCTGTGGGCGTTACGGTTGCATTCGGAAGCAAAGATGAGCGGGCATAACTTTGCCGACAGTCCTACTGCCGATCCGAACCACCCGGCGCGGGTGGCGCGACGTGAACAATGGACGAAGATCGAACAGCGGCACGACATAACACCTGCAAGTCGGGCCAAAGCGGCAAAACTGTCGCGTGTGTTACGTATGGTCAGTTTGGCTACGCCACTCGCTATGCTTGATCGTTTGAAGTTTCGGGGTCAACATTGGAGCAAATGCTTTGCTGGCGCATCCGTGCCAGGAGATCGTGATGTCTGAGCAGGTTGACACCTTCATCACTACCCCCGGGAAGTTGCCGCATATTGTCAGTTGGTGGTACTGGCGTTGCCGCACTACTGTACCCACCATGCGCGAGCTGGCGGAGCTGCCGGGTATTGAATCGACGATGGTGTTCGCCAACGCCACCAGTTCACGCCCGCAGTTCGGGTGGGATGCCGAAAGCACAGGTCGCGCTGACACGGTGATTCTTTCAGATGACAATTGGCAAGCCGACGCCCTGCGCGTGCTTGATGAACACCCCAATGCACTGCACCTGTTCGGCGGGTATCAACGGGGTATGCCACGACTAGAAGCAACGCTCAAGCATGTCATACAACGTAAGATCCGCTACGGTATCATCTCTGAAGCGCCATTGAACATGAGCGTTGGCTGGCGAAAACCGCTGAAGGATTTGTATCTGCAAAAAGTGCTGCCAGGGCGCGTTCAACACGTGACCAGCACAGCGGAGTTCATTGCGTCGATGTCCGGCCAGCGTTTTGATTTACTGACCATGATTGGCTGGCCACCCGAAAAGATTTTTCCCTTCGGTTACTTCATGCCTGATCGCGGTGTATATGCCAAAGATGCACTGCATGAAGACGGTAAGGCACGTATCACCACCGTGGGTTACCTCAAGCCTTACAAGGGCGTGCATGTGCTGTTGAAAGCACTGTCACTGATCCGCAAGTGGGGTTTGGATTTCGAGTGTAATATTACCGGTGAGGGACCTTGTCGTCCGGACCTAGAGCAGCTCAATCGCGAATTGAAACTGACCGACAGCGTACACTTTCACGGCTTTATCGATTACGACGTACTCAATGAAATGATCGGCGACACCGATGTGCAGGTGTGCCCCGGCCTAGCTGAACCGTGGGGTGTGCGTATCAACGAATCGATTCAGGCGCACTCGGCCACGGTGACCAGTGATCGGCTTGGTGCAGCCGACCTGATCGATGCAAGTGGAGCCGGTCATTTGTTCCGCTGTAGCGATGAAGGTGAACTGGCCCAGTGCCTGTATGAACTGCTTTCCGACCCGCGTCGTCTGGTTGGCGCGAAGCGTGCGGCAAAGGCGTACAGCCCATACATTTCCAATGCGACCGCAGCGCGTTACCTGTTCAACATCCTGCACTACGTCTGCGGTAACACCAGCCTGCGCCCCGTTCCTCCATGGCGTGGCGACGAAGCCCGTGCCGCTGCGCATGCTGCATGGCAATCGTCGTTCAAATAACAAATCTGTGTTGACTTACTTTTCTTCAGGATTGTAGCTGGCAAATGTGCGCTGTGCGACATCGGAAACATCACTGATCACCCAGCGGTACTTACCGCTCTTTGCCGGGGCGATGTGATCAACCAATTCCACCTTCACATCTACCACTTCACCCAAAAGGTTTTTCAGATCGGCAACAATTTTCTGTTGTGCTTCAGGCATGAGTTGCTCATGGGTGATCAGGCGTACCACCACACAATCAATTGCCTGCTGGTGAATCTGATATTTTGAAACAACCTGCAAGTGTGGATCGATGACATGCGCCAGCGCCACTCCATGTACATACCCCCCCGCAGGTACGGGAATGAGATCTACGGTACGTCCGACAATTTGTTTTAAGCAAGTGTAGGGCAAGCCCGGGGCAACTTCTGGTGCGAACTCGATCAGATCCCCCAGTTTGTATCGAATAAACGGATAAGCTGGTTGCATGAGGTTTGTGATGATGGCTTCACCACGCTCATTTGCTTCGACCCAGAACATGTCGTCATTGACACGCATATGGCCTTCCACATCCCGCTCTGCCAAATTACCGAATTCGACTGATCCATAATGTTCGAGCACGGAACAGTTGAAGGCTTCGCGCATGGCCTCATGCTGGAAGCCGTAAACTTTTTCACTTTCGGTAACTACTGCCAGCAGGTTAACTTGCTTTAGCGGCTTGCCTCGTTCGAGCAGATGGCGAGCAATCGTGTACAACGCCGAGACATAACCATGCAAGTAACGCGGGCGGAAACGCTCCAGTTGAGCGACGGCTGCTGAGACATTCTCGTCGGTCAAGGTGTATGCGTTGATGGAACAGGTATCGTTGAACCAGTCGCGCAGTTTCAAGCGTAGTCGAGTGAGGGGGACGTTGAGGCCTTTGGTGATGAACTGCCAACTGGTTCCCCAGATGTAAGCCCGCCGCATTCCCGGGCGAAGCCCCGCGCGACTCAGGGCACGCCAAAGACAGCAGTAACTGTAATCGTGTGCCCGGCGATGTGTCCGGAAACGAAATGGTTCCCCACTGCTGCCACTGGTTTTTGACAAACCCATTGTGGCCAGGTCAAATGCATCAGACTGAAACTGATCGATGTCCTCGCGAAAGTCGGCTTTGGTCACGATAGGCAGGGTGTCAATCTGGACAGGATCACCCACACTGAAGCCGTTTGTCTTTGCCCAACGTTTATAAAAAGGCACATGCTGCACCGCGTGATTAACTAACTCAGTCAGTCTAGACTGTCTCAATTCGAGCAATTGTTCACGTGATAGCTGATCTACCGCCAGACACTCTGGCCAAAACTCTTTGGCATATGGGTGAGCACGCCGATCTTTCACCCGGATGCGCCAATTGGCACAAAACCTTCCAAAATCGGTGGATACAGCAGGTTTTTGGGCGTGGTCGGTCAAGACAATACTCCGGAGGCAAGACAATCGCCTATCCGGTATCGGTCAGTTGGTAAGGCCGGCTTGACCCGCTCTCACTCCGTTTAATCAGGCTACTGCTTCATCGCAGCGGCGAGAATTTCGCTGGTGCTGGGGCGCATGATGCGGGGGTCGACCTGCTCACCCTTTTGCAGCGTGGCGCGCACTTCCTTGCCGCTGATAAACACGGGTTTTTCGCCTTCGTGGTTACTCATCAGGTCGACCCGACCCATCGATTCGTAGTACGCAGCAAAGCCTACTTTCAACGGTTGAATCTCCAGTTCGCCCGGCAGGTCGTCGAAGATTTCCTGCGCGTCGAAATCGCCCCAGATGGCGGTGCCGTCAGCGAACGGGGCGTCGGCATGCTTGCGGCCGATGATGATGTGCGTGAAGCCCAGGTTCTGGCGGTAGATCGCGTGCATCACCGCTTCGCTGGGGCCGCCGTAGAACATCTTGATATCCAGGCCCATCAGCAACACGCGATCGGGCACACTGCCGCCCACTTTTTCCCACAGTTTGGGGTCGCTGTCGCCATCGCCCATTTCGCGGTTGGCGATCAGGCGTTCGTAGGTCTGCATGCGAATTTCAGCGCTGACATCATCGCTTTTGGTTTCGCCGATCAACGGGTTGAGCACGGCACCGGCGTTCTTGTCTTCACGCAGCAACGCTTCCAGGCCGTATACCAGCGCGTATTCGTGGGCACGGTGCAGCGGGTTGCGGGTCTGGAAGGCGACCACCGCATTCCATCCTTTTTCCGCCAGTTGGGCACGAACTTGCGCCGGGGTAAGCACATACTGACCAAACGCCGGATTCTTCGGCTGGGGAAGCACGTCGAGGGAGCCGCCGATCAGGTGGGTCTTGTCGGCGTCACCCTTAAGGACCATGTCCGCTCCGGGGTGATCGGTGCGCTCAGTGCCGTAGACGCTCTTGAGGTAGGCCGGCTTATCCCAGGGGAACACCGATTCCACGGCCAGCACCGCGATCACTTGCTCCTGCGGATCAACCAGCGCCACCGATTGACCGGCAGAAAGCTGACCGGCCAGTTCTTCGGTGACGGGCAACGCTAGCGGAATGGTCCAAGCCAGCTTCTTGCCGTTCGCTTCGATGTTCTTCTGGTCCAGCACCCGCTGATAGACATCCTGGTTCATGGGGCCAACCAGGGGGCTGAGCGTACCGTCGCCGATGCGGAAGACGGTCGAAACATCGGCCGCGCTGACCGGAACCTTGGTGAGTTCCGCGGCTTTGGTGCGAAGTTGCTCGGCGCGATCGGCATCGACGGTGCGATTGACGAGGCTGCCACCGTGGGGCTGGACGAGTCCGGACATAAGCATTCCTACTTTCAGTGCAATTAGGTTTCGTTTGTTGTTTCGGGCAAGAGTATACGCAGCAGACTCGCCCGGGCAAAGCTGATGGGCAAAAGGGATAGCCGACCTTCAAGCCGCCCAGGGGTGCTTTAGGTAGTAGTTCACTTTGAAGATTTGGCAGCAGGCAGGTAATTGGTCAGCCGTCCGCCCACCAGCTTTTCTTCATTCTCTAACAGCTTCACGAAGTCCAGCATCGTCCACGCCTTGTTTGCGATCCCTGCCGCCACTGCGGGTGTGGTCTTTAGTGTCTGATGCTTGCGGATGAAGTTGTAATGGAAATAGTGCAAGGCTACCGCGTGTTCGTGATTCGCCAGCTTCTTTGAAAAGGCGTTGGTCAATCGCGTAAAGCGCCGAATGCTCATCCGCACCGTAAGGTTCTGCCTCTCAACATGGCTGGTGGATATGTGTTTCCGGTCCGGGTTGCCGATGATGGGCGTCTTGCGGCAGCCGGTGCATTCCGCAGGGCTGTAGCGGGCATGCTCAGGGTTCGTTGCACCGTATAGCTTGATAAGCATGGCATAGTCAATGTTATCGCCGAACGCATCCTCAACCGCGTCCAGGTACGGCTTGTGCCCATCACTCGTAAGCTGCATGCGCGTGTCGATCCTGTCCGCTACGTCATAGATGAACTCGGTGGCGTAGCCCGAATCACGCAGGCCGACGAGGTAAGACACGATCAGCTTGGAATCAGAATCCAAAGCTGTCCACGTCCACACGCTGCCCTCACCCGATCCACCCCTGTCTTTAGTTCTATCTTTGCAGCCCACAAAGGACCAAAGCTCATCCATCTGCACCCGCTTGGATTGCAGGTTGCGCACGGTCAGATCGTGATAGTCAGCAGCCAGACGACCAGCATCCGCCAATAGCCGCAGGATCGTTACCTTGGACGCCCCAGTCATGCGGGCAGTGGCGTTAATGCTATTCCCCTCCACCAGTGCGGTGAGGATCATGGCTCGTTTTTCGGTGCTGAGTTTTCGCATTGATGAATCCTCTCGCAAGCCCCAAAATACTTGATACAGCAACCGTTATCAATATTTTTATCAAAAAACTTTGATAAAAAGTTGATTGCATTGGATGTTAGCACGATACTAGGTGTGGATATTTTGAAACCGTGAGAGGCATCAAAATGGACCACACCAAGTTCACAGACAACAAAACAGGAAAGCTGCTGGAACTACATGGGGTGTTTGGACGCGATTGGACTTTTGTGCCAGACAGCTTGCCGCCTTTGTGGAGTTTTCCCGCTGAGCTTTGGCCGCTGCTGGATCGGGCGACAAGCGAGTTAGCGCGACTCGATGGCGCGGGCAAGCATCTTATGAACCCATCACTTTTGATGCATCCGTTGCAGATGCGTGAAGCTGTTAGGTCCTCGAATCTTGAGGGGACATTTGCTGAACCGGAAGCGGTGATGTTGTATGAAATGAACCCACGATCACCGAAGTCGGAAAACGATGAAGCCAACGACTGGCTTGAGGTATCCAACTACGGGCGAGCACTACGGCAAGGCTTTGAAATGCTTCGCGTTGACGAGCCTGTCTCTTGTGAGATGGTTCGACAACTTCACAAAACGCTGATGACAGGTGTTCGCGGCAAAGACAAGCAGCCCGGTGAATTTAGAACAGTACCGGTACAAATTGATTCCAACGCTCGCTTTGTTCCGCCGCCAGCAGATGACATGATAGATTGCCTAGCCGCTTTCGATGAAGCATTAACATGGAATCCGCAAGAGTTGGAGCCGCCGATTCATCCTTTGGTGTGGTGCTACCTTGCGCATTATCAGTTTGAGACAATCCATCCGTTTCGTGATGGCAATGGGCGTATTGGCAGGGTGTTGCTGTCCCTAATGACGTACAAGCATATGGGGCTACAACTCCCCTGGTTATACATGAGTTCCTATTACGACCGATACAAAGATGAGTACAAAAATTATCTCTTTGAGTGCAGTAGCAACGGAAATTGGTCGCAGTGGATTGAGTTTTGCCTTCGCGGAACGGTCACTCAAGCGACCGATTCCGTTCGGCGGCTGGATGCGCTCATGGCGCTACAAAATGAATTCCACAACGAGGCTGACGCAAAGGGCCAGCGTTTTCATATGATCGTTGAAAATCTTTTTATGCGGCCCGTTTTGACTGTGCCTGAGGTATCGAAGAAATACGGCGTCTCTTGGCCAACTGCTAAATCTGACATTGACGCACTCGTTTCGACTGGCATTCTTGAAGTCCTGCCGGAAGAAAGAAAGCCCAAGGTTTACTACGCGCCACGCATATTTAAAATCGCCTATGAGGATGATCCATCGGGAGAGTGATTGCCCACTTACACCCTGCCTCAAACGCCGCCCTAAGCAGCGTCATACCCCGCTCGTCTACGTTCTGAATGCCCTTGGACCACTCAGACCATGCGGCTTCCAGATCGCAGGGTAGCTGTTCATCCTGAGCCGTGGACTGTGCCACCACGCGGGCAGCGTCTTGGTTAGCGTCTGTATCGTGCTTGTTCATGTACTCATTGTACCGCAGCGATGACGGTGGCCGGAAAGATTCCCAAATTCAAAGTGAACCACTACCGTGCTTTACGGGCGAGGCTGAGCAAGCTAATCTCCCTGATACATGCCATCCCCGGTATTCGGAGGCGCGATCTTGGGTATCTACCTGCGTTTGATTGCCTGTTTGGCCTATTGTTCCTTCATCCTCATCGGTTGTACGCCGTCCAAGTTGAGGGCGGTCGGTCCCGATGAACCCAAGCCGATCCCAGCCAAAAATCCTGAGAAACCAGAACCAATTGCTCCCATAGGTGTGGTGCAATTTCGTGATGCCATCACGTTGGACAATGGCCAACTGGCGATAAGCATCAGTCCCGAAGCTGGCCGCATCTTTTCGCTGGTTCCGGCTGGGGGTCGCAACCTCTTGTGGGTGGGTGATGCAGCGAGTGTTGAAAAGGCCAAGGTCAACCCCAAACGTAAGTACCTCAACTACGGCGGCGATAAGATTTGGCCTGCCGTGCAATCGCTTTGGCCCCACATCAGCGGTCGCACGTGGCCGCCGCCCACCGGCATCAGCAGTACCGCGTGGACGTTGATGAGTCAATCGAAACTAAGCGTGACTATTCAAAGCCCGATCGACCCGGAACTGAATATCCAGGCCCGGCGGAAGATTGTGCTCGCGCCATATGCGGCGAAAATTACCATCACCAACACACTCACCCGCATCAAACCTAGCCCATTCCCGGTGCAGATCTGGTGTGTGACGCAGGTGCATAACCCTGAGTTCACACTGCTGGACATGGCCAGGGATGTGGCTGACCCGGATCGTGCGTGGATTCGAATGAGTCCAGCTAAGCAGTGGCAGTCGGCATGGATCGATAAGCTGCCCGGTGCCTTGCTGCACCAGCCGGATTATACGAGACGAACGAAGGTGGGCACGTTCGGCCGGTGGATTGCGGGTGTCTGGTCGGACTACGTGTTCATTCAGCGCACCGACTACGACCCGACTGCCGCCTACCCCGACGCATCCAACATGCAGGTCTATACCAGTCGTGCGAACTCGGAACTGGAGACGCTCAGTCCGCAGGTGCACCTGCAGCCAGGCCAGTCACTGACCAATACAGTTCAGTGGCAGGTCATCACGCGACCCGCCGGTGAGGCCGCCGCTGCGTTAAAGGCAATCCACGCTGCAAACTAAACACATATGGTGGAAGCCCCAGGCGGAAGCCCGGGGCCAGAAACGATATGCTATGCCCGTTTAGCCTCAGGCTTCAGCCTGGGACTTCTGAGTGACATTCAGAAAGGTTCGTGATGGGTTTTTCCCGTGATTTTGTGTGGGGTGCGGCCACAGCTTCTTATCAGGTGGAAGGTGCGCACGATGCCGATGGCAAAGGCCCCAGCGTCTGGGATGCGATGTGCCAGCGTCCCGGCCAGGTGTTCGATGCCAACCACGGCAATGTCGCAAGTGATCACTACCACCGTTACAAAGAAGATGTTGCCCTGATGAAGCAGTTGGGGCTGCGGGCATATCGCTTTTCATTCAGTTGGCCACGCATCCTGCCCGAAGGTGAGGGGAAGTTGAACGAAGTGGGGCTGACGTTTTATGATCGTCTGATCGATGCGTTGCTGGAGGCGGGCATTCAGCCATGGGCCACACTGTTCCATTGGGACTACCCGCTGGCACTGTATCACCGCGGCGGCTGGCTGAATGCGAAGTCACCCGATTGGTTTGCCGCCTACACGCGCGTCCTGGTCGATCGCTATTCCGACCGCATCACCAACTGGATGACGTTGAATGAACCGCAGTGTTTCATCGGCATGGGTCATCTTGATGGCAACCATGCACCAGGTATTCAACTGGGCATGGACGATGTACTGCGAGCGGCACACCATTGTCTGATGGCGCATGGCCGGGCAGTGTGTGAAATTCGCGAGCACGCTAAGCAGACACCAGTAGTCGGCTGGGCGCCGGTGGGTTCGGTAGCGTATCCCTACGAAAACCGTGATGAACACATCGAAGCCGCCCGCACTGCCATGTTCCGCGTGGAAGGCGGGTCGCTTTGGAATAACACGTGGTTCAGCGATCCGGTGGTGCGCGGCCATTATCCCGAGGACGGCTTACGCGTGTTCGGTCACGCAGTTCCAGACTTCACCGATGCTGACATGAAGACGATCTGCCAGCCGCTCGATTTCTTCGGAGCGAACATCTACAACGGTTATCCGGTGGGCATGCCAGATACTCAGGCAAGCCTTCGTCCGGCGGGCTATCCGCAGACGTTGTATCACTGGCCGGTCGAACCCGATTCCCTCTACTGGGGGCCACGCTTCCTGTTTGAGCGATATCAACTGCCCATCGTGATCACCGAGAACGGTATGTCGGGCACGGATTGGGTGGCGGAAGACGGCCAGGTGCACGATGAGTACCGCATCGATTTTCTCACCCGTTACATCCGCCGCCTGCGCGATGCCGCGGCCGACGGCGTGGGCATCAACGGCTACTTTCACTGGTCGCTGATGGACAACTTCGAGTGGCACCACGGCTACCGCCACCGGTTCGGTCTGGTGCACATCGACTTCCAATCTCTCAAACGCACACCCAAGAAATCCGCTGAGTGGTACAAAACGGTGATCGAGTCGAACGGAGTCAATCTCTAAGGTGTGAAGCAGGTCGATTCTGATACAATACCTCTGCCGAAAATGATCGAATCGAACCAGATAACACGCTCCGGAGTCGTGCGTCGGCTTATCTTTTCGGTAGTCCTGTTATTTATTGGCTGGCTGCTTGCATGGTGGCTGACGTACCGATATCTGGCCCCACCGTTGATTGGTGGCGTAGCGTTGGGCGTTTTTTTTGCCGCGACGGTAAATCTTTGGCTAAGTCCGTTTTGGCGTTGGCTGCGATGGACCATGCGAGATCGTTGAGGTGAAAATGCAGTTGTTAATTTTTGTAAACCAAGCCGAATGCCTTGTTTATGATTAACACGCCACCAGGGGGAGGATAATGTGAAAGCAAAGTTACGGGTCCGACGTCTATTGCTTTGGAATGGGCATGCCCTTGCCGGATGAATTCGACGCTGATGTCCTCCTGGTCGAAGCGCTGAAGCAGGGCGATACCGCTGCCATGTCGGAGTTGATCGACCGACACGAACGATGGGTACGTGGCGCGGTATACGCAGTGCTTGGCAACAGCGACCAGGTGGAAGATGTCGTGCAGCGCGTGTGGATGCGGGCCTGGCAACGCATCGACCAGTTGGACGATCCGCGCCGGTGGAAGCACTGGGTGTATCGCATGGCGCGCAATGCCGCCATTGACGCCGGGCGAAAAATTAAACGCAAACGGAACTTGCGTCAGAAACTGACCGAAATGGCAACGGACGCCACCGCCATCCAGGCCACCCCCGCTCGCGAAGCAACCATCCGCGAGCAGCACGGCAAAGTGATGGTGGCGATAGAAAACATGCCGGCGATCTACCGCGAACCGTTCGTGATGCGGCACGTTCAGAATTGGACGTACCGGCAGATCGCCGAAACATTAGATCTTCCGGTGGACACCGTCGGTACCCGGTTGGTCCGGGCACGACGGCTTCTGGCCGAAGCGCTGGAAAGTACAGAGTAAACCATGGCATCGAATCTCGATCCAAAATACGAAGCTTTGATCTGTCGCAGCCTCGACGGCGAACTGGATGAAGAGGCGCAGCTCGAACTTGATCGTGAATTGTTGCGCAATCCCGTCGCGCGTCGAATGATGGATCAATACAAAGCGAACGATGAACTGGCGATCGCCACCCTGCAGATCGCGCTGGAGCCGGGCAAACCCAGTCATCTGGTGTTCACCGAAGGCAAAGCGCCCCCGCAGGGCAAGCGTCGCATTGATTGGTCCGCTGTCGTCGGTTCACCCATGTCGGCCGCGGCCGCGATTCTGCTGGCGCTTACCGTCTGGCTGGTGATGGATCAATTGATCGACGTACCGGAAATGCCGGTCAACACTTCGCATTCGGTGGAAGTC
>JANQFT010000189.1 GCA_028277685.1 Phycisphaeraceae bacterium | reverse complement strand
TCCGCGACTGGCGGCTCAGACGTGGCTATTCCCCAACCATGCAGGAACTGGCCGACGAACTGGGCGTCAGCAAGGTCACCGTATTCGAGCACGTCGGGGCACTCATCAAAAAGGGAGCCCTCAGGCGCGACCCCAACAAGGCGCGCTCTTTGGAACTAACGGAAGCCTGTCAGCTACCGGATGAACAACGCACCACCCGCTTGCCCTTAGTCGGCCGCATCGCCGCGGGCCTGCCCATCGAAGCGGTGGAAGATCGTGAATACCTCGACCTTGAAGAACTCTTCGCCGATGCCGACGCCGTGCGCAGTGGCGACATCTTCGTACTGAAGGTGACCGGCGAATCAATGATCGACGAACAGATCCGCGACAGCGACTACGTCATCTGCCGCCGCACCAACACCGCCCGCAACGGCGAAACCGTCGTCGCCCTCCTCCCCGATGGCGAAGCGACGCTGAAGAAGTTCTACAAAGAAAAAGGCCGCTTCCGCCTGCAACCGGCCAACGAAGCGTTCGAACCCATCTGGGTGGATGAAGTCGCCATCCAAGGCGTAGTGATCGGGGTGATTCGGCCGTATGTGTGATTTTCCGGATGAAATCGTACACCTGTATATCTGGACTACCAGCTCTCGGGCTTTCTCAACAAACTGGAATCCCGTTTCTTGAACGGGTTAGCCAGTTGAGAGGATCGTAATTGTTTCCGGGAGATTTCAAAAGACGTATAGGCTAGCCGTGCGATATCGCGGTTATAGCGGGCTGGTGGAAACGCCGCAATCAGTCGTTTATCAGGGAAGCGTCTTCGAACGACTTCCATTGGTGGGGCCATATCGCCATCACCCGACACAAGGATGGCCGTATCGAACGCATGGGAATACGCATCATCCATGAGTTGGGTGGCAATCTGTACATCAGTCTTCTTCTCCTCGGGTTTGTCCCAGGAATGACCGCATCTTTTGCATGTCACAGTCCCAGGCTTATAGAAGCCCTCATAAATGTGCAGACCGGGAAGCTCGGACAATGCCTCCAAATAATCTGATTGACGTTTGCGCTTTGCCTCACGCATTTTCGCCCGATTGCTTGCGTCCCCGTCTCGTGCACCTCGAATTCTGGCAGTGAAGTATTTTGCGGCAACCAATTGGCAAAAACCTTTGGTGAGGTGATTTGACAATTCAACTATGTTTAGCCAGAAGCAGTCATGCCAACCGGATTCCCGCATCCCGTGGTAGAGATTGAACCCGTCTATGTAAGTATTGACTCGATAACAACGTACTTTTGACATGCTGCACCCCGCCGGGCTCAAGAACTATGGCATTAGAAGACGATATACGGTTTGTAGACAATTATCTTACATGTATTCTGGATAAGTTGTCTGATTCTTGTATACTTCTATTATTGATTGGTACTTCCCCGGAGATAGCATCTCCGGGCCAAATAAGAACCGGTAGGACCCATGGTCCGCCGGTTTTTTCATTTCGCCCGCAATCAATTTGTTGTATCGCTAATCTGGTACGATACCCCTTGCCAAAACGGGTTACGCTTTCCCTATACCCGCACCACAAGGAGTTTGCCGGTGGCTTCTGCTGAACAGATTATCAAGCGGCATGATGAGTACATGACGCATAACTTCACTCGGTTTCTCATTGCCATGGACGAAGGCCGTGGGTGCGTGGTGACCGATGTTGAAGGGCGTGAATATCTCGATCTGTTCGCCGGCTTCGGGGCGGGGATCCTCGGGCACTGTCATCCCGATCTGGTCGCCGCCGGCACGAAGCAGATGAACAAGCTGTGGCACGTGGGCAATCTGTTGCACACCGAACCGCAGACATTGTTGGCTGAACACATTGCCGACAAGGGCTTCGGCGGGAAGTGTTTCTTCTGCCACGCTGGGGCGGATGCGAATGAAGCGGCCGTGAAAGCGGCGCGGCTCTACGGCAAACAGAACCGCGGTAACTCCAAAAGCGAATTCGGTCGCCACAAAATCATCAGCACCACCCTCAGTTTCCACGGCCGATCGTTCGCCACCATGGGCGCTACCGGCAACACCGCCGTGCGGCAAGGTTTTGAACCGCTGCTGCCCGGGTTCGTCAACGTCGAGTACAACAACCTCGACGTGGTGAAGGCGGAACTGAACGAAGACGCCATCGCCATCATCGTGGAACCGGTGCAGGGCGAGGGTGGGGTGAACATGCCGGATGAAGGTTACCTCGCGGCGCTTCGTGCGCTGTGTGATGAACACGATCTGCTTTTGATCTGCGATGAGGTGTGGACCGGCTGCGGTCGCACGGGCAAGTGGTTTGGCCATCAACATTGGGACGTCACACCCGACATCATGACGCTTGGCAAAGCGATCGGCTGCGGTCTGGCCGTCGGCGTGATGTGCGCTGGCCCCAAAGCCGCCGCGATGTTCGACTGCCGCGAGATGGGCCGCGTCACCCACGCCACCACGTTGGGTGGTAACCCCGTGAGCATGGCCGTGGCCGCGCGGATGTTTGAAGTACTCGAACGCGATAACCTGGTCGAGCGCGCCGCCCAACTGGGTGAGCAAGTGAAAACCCGTCTCTGGCAGTTCGCGAAAGATCACCCACAGATCAAGGATGTGCGCGGCAAGGGCATGTTCATCGGTATGGAGCTCGACCTCGAAACCGACGGCGCCTGGTTCGAAAAAGCGCCGGATGTGATGAACAAATGCCTCGAGCGCGGCGTCATGATAAACGCCGCCAAGGAAACGGTGCTCCGCATCGCCCCGCCACTGATCATCAGTGATGAGGAACTGGACAAGGGTCTGACCGTACTTGAGG
>JANQFT010000272.1 GCA_028277685.1 Phycisphaeraceae bacterium | reverse complement strand
GTTCGACGATGGCCATGAGGGGTTAGAGCCGGTTTGTGATCTTCGGGCCAGTTTTGAATTGCGCACCGGGGCACGTACGACTGCAGAACGTCTCGCCAGCCAGGTCGGCCAGCCGGTCGACGGACTGATTGTTCCCGGACATCTGATTGGCATGGTCGGCATGCGATACAGTTTGCCAGTGAATGCACCGGTCAATGCTGATGCGTTGATGATCAACGGCCGTTGGACTTGCGTGAACGTGCCGTTACCCACAAAAACAAACACGGCGATCGTCACCGATGATGGCACCATCCTTGCGGCCAAATTATCCGCCGATCGAGCGACAGAGTTCATGCGCACAATGTGTTCGCTCAGCGAAGGCGTTGCCATCACCACCGTTTCTGGTGAGCACTTGATTCGCCACCCGTGGCAAATTTTGTCAGAAGCGAGAGAACATCTGGTTGCAGACATCGAATCCTTGACGCATCTGCAGATCGCCGATGCAGATTCACATGTGGCTATTCAGGGAAATCATTCGGTATGCATTGGCAGTGGGGCGGTGGTAGAGCCGTTCGCATGCATTGATGCCACGCAAGGCCCCGTCGCCATCGACACTGATGCGATCGTTCACCCCCACACCATACTGGAGGGCCCGTGTTACGTCGGTCCGAATGTCACCGTGAACGCACACGCGCACATTCGCTGCAACACGATCATAGGCCCATACAGCAAGATTGGCGGTGAGATTGGCGGCAGCGTCATCCAGGCACACAGTAACAAAGGGCACTTTGGTTATTTGGGCGATAGTTACCTGGGTGAATGGGTGAATCTTGGTGCGGGCACCACCACCAGTAACCTGAAGAACACCTATGGTGAAGTGAAGATGCAGATCGCACACGATACCTCACCTGTACCCACCGGCATGCAGTTTCTTGGTTCGGTGATCGGTGATCACGTCAAAATCGCCATCGGTACGCGACTGGCCACGGGCACATGCATTGGTACTGGTGCGATGGTTTCGCTAAGCAGTTTTCCCCCGAAGTACATTCCGCCGTTCACGTTCTGCACGGACAACGTCACGGGAACGTACGATCTGGCGAAATTCTGTCTGGTGGCCGACCGTGTCATGCAACGCCGCGGCCACAGAGTCACCGCGGAAGTGGCACAGGCGATTGCCGACTTGCACACACGGCACTGCTGATCAATCAAACTCAAGCAATACCTTGAGCGCACCACCTGCTGCCTGACGCACAGCCTCCACGCCGCTTTCCAGACGCAGACGTTTTGAGATCAGGCTGATCACATCCACTTCACCGTTGGCCAGTATCGCCAGGCCGTCTGCCATGTTTCCGCATCGGCTGCCAATTACCTGAATCTCATCGATAACCAGGGGGGACAGATCAACAGGTTGCGGTTCGGCTACCGTTGTCTTCAGCAGAATCTTCCCGCGAGGCCTGACCATCTTCATCGCAATGGCCAGGCCGTCACTGTTGGATGTGCAATCCACGACTACATCCTGATCTTGTCGCAGGGCAATATCATCAAGTAAGCGATGTTGGATGCCCCACTTGGCACAGCGTTCCAGTTTTTCAGGATGCTTGCCGATCACACGCACCGATGCATTCAACTTCGCCATCACCTGCGCGACCAACAAGCCCAGGCGACCATCACCCAGCACAGTGATGTACGGCTTGCCCTCAATGTGTAATTGCTGACGTGCGGCACATGCCGCGGCTACAGGCTCAGTGAATACGGCAACGTCATTATCGATGCCATCGGGCACAGCATACAGATTGTTCGTCGGCAAAACGAAGCGGTCTGCAAAGCACCCATCACGACCTGCAATACCCAGCACCGTACGATTGCGGCAGTGGGTGCTTAACCCGCTGATGCACATATCGCACTGCCCGCAGACGCAGTTGATCCCACCCACCACACGTTGGCCGACCAGTTGCTTCTGGCGATCCGTACAGTCGTCGGCCACCTGCTCCACCACGCCAACAAACTCATGCCCGAGAACACCGGTAAAGCCCATGTATCCGCGGCAGATCTCAATATCGGTAGAACAAACACCGGCGAGCAGGGGACGAATCAAAGCTTCACCCGATGCAAGCACGGGTTCAACATGGTCGGCATCAAAGCGTATTTGCTTGCCGTCAAACAGCAGTGCACGCAACGCGCACCTCCGTGGCAATGTTGGTTTAGAGGGGTGGGGTCAAGTCACCAGCGCCAATACCGCGCGGGCGTTTGGGCGCTGGTGTATCAGGGGGCGCCCAGAACTTCGCCCTTTCCAATAGTGAGCGCGGTTTCTGGTAACCGTGGTAGTAATACGGCTTGCCGAACTCAAACAGATTTTCCGTTTGCTGTGCCCACTTGAGCCAGGCTCGACCGTTTTCACCGTGCTGTTGCCCCGTCATCAGCTGGAGCGACGAAACGGCTTCAACCACTACCGCATAATCGTTGTCGGACAGGGCGCCGATCAATGCGTCGAAGACCCGTTGTTGGCGATACTGGCCCAATGCATTTGCGGCCGCTATCCGCACATCCGCCTCCTCGTCGCCAGCCAAGGCGCGAATCAGTGGGTCGACCGCATCAGCATGATGCAGGCGTTGCAGCGCTCGCGCCACTTCCCATCGCACCACCGGTGAATCGTTCGCAATGTACCGAAGGAGCATCGGCACATCTTCCGGAACGCCATGTCGCGCCAGGGCAGCCACGCATGCCGCACGCACCGTGGGATCGGGGTCATCAATTAGCAGGCGGTAACTACGCAGGTATTGATCGCCGCCACCAAAGGAACTGTTCGCCAATAGATTGATCGCACGGCGACGCTTGTCTGCATCGTACACATTAAACGCATCACGCGCCGCTTCGCTCGGGCTTGGCGGAAACAGTGGCTTGAGAAAATCAGGCATCCCTGAGGAGTTCGATCCTCCGCAGCCGACGAGACACATACTCAGCAACGTCCCGGCAAACTGGGCCAATAGAACGTGTCGAAGTGACATTGGCATCGTCCATGATCGTGGTTTTTTCATCTGTTCGGCATTGTACGGCGGGTGATCGCTCCATGCACCTTTTCACCTGTTCAACCAGCCTACTTCGGCGTATCCTCATCAACATGAACGAAACAGTCTATTTGAACGGCGAATGGATCGACGCCAGCGAAGCGAAGGTTTCCGTACGCGACCGCGGTTTTCTTTTTGCCGATGGCGTCTACGAAGTGGTCAGGTATTACAACGCCAAGCCACTCGCCATGCACCATCACGTGGATCGCCTGGCATTCAGCCTCGCCCAGATTCGCATGGCCATGCCAACCCAGGGACAATCGTTAGACGCCATCAGTGACGAATTGGTTCATCGCAACCAATTGACTGATGCATCTGTCTATTGGCAGATCACACGCGGGACAGCAGCCCGAAATCACGCTTTTCCTGATCCGCCTGTTCCCTCGACCGTGCTGGCGATGGCACAACCAGAGCCGGCGCTACCGGAGCATGATAAACCATCCGCACTGTGTGCCATCACTCAACCTGACCTGCGCTGGTCGAAATGTGCGATCAAATCGATCAGCCTTTTGCCCAATGTCATGGCACGGCAGGCTGCTGTGGATGCGGGGTGCGATGAGGCGATCCTTCATCGTGATGGCATTGTGACCGAAGGTACCGCACGCAGTATCTTTATTGCCGAGCACGGCAGGCTGATCACACATCCGCTGGACGGCTCCATCCTCGGCAGCATCACACGGCAGCTCATGATTGAGTTTTCCGAACAAGCCGGCATTGCCGTGATCGAGGAAACCTATGGCCTTGACCGCTTACACGATGCGGATGAAGTGATTGCAGTAGGCACCACCACGGAAGTTGCTGCCATCACGCATGTGGATGACCATCCGATTGCCGATGGTAAACCAGGTGACTTGGCGTTGCAGATGTGTGCTGCTTACCGCAAGTACGCTAGGGATGAATGCAATATTCGGTAGGGGACAAAAAAGCTGCGGCTACTGAGTCAGAATCTGATCACGCGCTCACTGATGCTATTCTGCGTCAAGTACTCAGCCAGCATGGCGGCGTAACTGGTGGTGATGAGTTCATGTTCAGCAAGGTTCAACTGATCACGAACGGCGAGTATGTACTGCTCATTTTGACCTTCAATTTCAATAAACTTGCCCACGTACGGCATCTCATCAAGCTCAATGGTGCAGTCGGCTAACTGCCATCTCTCACGACGCTTCTCAAAACTCAAAGTCTGCACATAGCCCAGCGCCGCCAAGAATGATGCGGCAGACTCTGTGTCGTCTACGGTGAATTCGATCTCTTGCCGCGATTTCAAAGCACCTTCAGACTTTGGGCCTTTGTAAGTCAACCGCGTATAGGACTCACCACCCACCGGCTGATGTATCCGCAAACGCATGCCACAGCCACGGTTCAGCAACGACCGTTCAGGTGTATCGAAGAAGGTATTGATTTCAAGCATGGAAGCTACGCGCTGGCCACCAGCACCCGACAAGGCTTCACGCACCTGATCGTGGCTGTCAACACGCATTTTTGCTTCGAGTTCGATTGACATTTCAGATCATGTATTGCGGACGGCCAGATGAGCGTAGCCTGACATGCAAACGCTAACCCGCAAAACGCGGCGGGTCAATAGGGTGACGCCCCAACTCAAAACCACACTAAATGCAACATAACTTATATTACCGGACGTTATGTGGCCGCTCTGAATGGCCAAATCTCAGAGTTTGCAGTACATTAGGGTTTTGAGATTGTGAACCCGTCTCGCTTACAGGTGTTTCTTCCATGGCTGATGGCCAATCCTCGGACAACGCAATTCTCGAACCGCTGTGCGCGATCTTCCGCCGCTTTCTCAAGAAACGTGGCTTGAAGTTCACTGCTGAGCGTGCGACCATTCTGGATACTGTCCTATCGAAGGATGGTGTGTTTGAAGTGGATGAATTGCTGTTCGAGATGCATCAGGCGGGCTACCGCGTTTCGAAAGCCACGATCTATCGCACCATCAAGCATTTGGTCGAAGCTGGCATCATTCAGGAAGTTCTGCTCGATTCCCGTCAGGCACATTACCAGCTCATCTACGGCCGCAAGCCGATGGATCACCTGGTCTGTGTTGATTCCGATGAGATCATCGAATTTCATGATGATGCACTGATTGAGATTCGCGATCGCATCGCCAAGCAGCACGGCTTGACCGCAGTCGGCCATCGATTCCTGATCTATGGTGTCAACGGCAAATCCGCAGCCAAAGAATAGGCTGAATGTATCACCGAACCATACCCGTGGCGGTCAATTCGAACCGTCAATCAGTTCACCAAGATCGTCATCTTCGGTGACAGGTCGGCTCAAGCGATATTCGCCGTTGAACCATCGGTTAAGGTCGGCCATTTTGCATTTGTCGTTGCAGAATGGATACGTCGCGACATCAATGCCAACCGAGTTCTGGCAAGTCGGACATGGTGTGGGACGCTGCCCAGTTGGAAGCATATCGCAAAGCCGCGCTCGCCAGCGATCGTTTAGCGTGAAGTTCAATTGCCGTGTTTCATCATCGATGTGTTCAAGCGTAATCGTCAAGCAATCAGCAGGTATTTCATCCGCGATGCGCTCTGCCCACTCAACGATGGTGACAGAACTGCCAAGCAGTTCTGCATTCCAGCCGATCGATTCAACGTCCGATAAGCCTTCCAGCCGGTAAGCGTCCACATGCACCAACGGGAGATTGCCATCGTATTCCTGCATCAATACGTAGGTCGGACTGGTCACTTGCCGCGTATCAATGCCCAATCCTTTTGCGATGCCACGCACGAGTTGTGTTTTGCCTGCGCCCAGCGTGCCAGACAGTGCTACCACATCACCGCATCGCAGGTGACGGCCCAGTGCCTCGCC
>JANQFT010000209.1 GCA_028277685.1 Phycisphaeraceae bacterium | reverse complement strand
CCCAGTGACGCCACGTCACGAAACAAGTCGCGCACGGTCAATGGCAGGGAAACCGGCCAGGCGGACAGTTGGGGCAAACGGTGATGTCGATGTTGCCTTCCGACTTCTCCCAGTGCGCGTTATCGCCCTGACGACTGAGCGCTCCACCCTTGGGACCATAGAACTCCGCCAGGTAATACGGCCAGGCGTGTGGGCCACGGTTCCTGGTGTAGGACAAGGGCAGGTGATCGTCGAAGTCATACGCGTACAGGTGGATGGCGATGCCATACATCTTCAGGTTGGTGGCGCAGCGCACCTCGAAAGCCACTTCGCGCGCTTTCTTAAGCGCCGGCAGCAGGATGGCGATCAGCATGGCCAGGATGGCCACAACCACCAGCAATTCGACCAGGGTAAAACCAGGCGTTCTGCGTACTTCATCTTTGCGTGAACGCGGTGTGCAGTGAAGTGAGATCATGGTTGACCTTTCCTGCGTCCGCTCTAAGGGTTGCATCGACCAGTCCAAACGCTCACTGCAACGGATGGGGGTCAAAGCCCCCGGAAAAGCGGCGCGTCACGGTCAGGTGGCATGCCGCTGGAGGAGGTAGGAACAAAAGTCCAATTACGCGCGACGACGTCGGGCCATCATGAGGCTGCCGATGCCGATCAACGCGAGTGATGCCGGTTCGGGAATTTCGACAAGCGTGATGTCGTCGATGTCGATGCCGCTGCCGCTGCCACCCGCGCTGACTGTGTAGAAGCGAAACGTGGTGGCGGATGAGATGGTCAGTGGGGTGTCGAAAATCAGACCTGCGCGGGCATCGCTGCTGGTGATGCCGAGGTTGCCGACGGCGCCACTGGCTTTGCTCTTGTTTGACGTCTTCGTGGGTGAACCTGCGGCACTGGAGGTGTACGTGCCGTCAATATTGTCACCATTGCTGAAGCCGCCAGTCGCGTCTGAGCGTAGCCACCATTCGTCGGCGCTATTGTTGGCCAGTCGGTCGAAGAAGAAGTAGAACTCGGAGATAGTGACCGAACCGGCATCCGGCGTAATGGTGAACTGCCAGTAGCGGCTGTTGTCGTCATTGGTGCTGAACGTATTCATGCCTTGAGCGCGACGTGTCGTACTACCGGTGTCTGAGCCGGTGATCGCGCTGGTGGAGTAATTCACACCTGAATGACCAACATTGGTCACGGTACTGGCGGTTACCCCGTTTGCCGTTGTGGCGGATGTGGTGTCACCGCCGGGACTGTTAAAGCCATACTGCACGATAATGGCTGCCTGGGTAGCGGTGGCGAAGGCTGCCATCGCAACGATCGCCGCGGTGAGTGTTCCAAAACGTTTCATCCGAATTCTCCTTTTTCGTTCCCTTCCTCAGGGGAAGTGTGGTGAGACAGATCATCCATTCAATTGCGTACATTCAGAGCGTTGGGGGTACGTCCAACGTGTCTGCTTCTTTGAATTGCAGTTCGATGCGGTGCGGCGACAGCAGTTTGTTCGGCTGATTCACCTTCTGCTGCAGCATCTCGACCCCCGCCTTGCCCACGATGGCATCGGGAATGATGCAGCAGGCGATGTCGATACCAATGCCCTGGTCGCTGCTGTTATCGAAGCAGGTGACCGACAAATCACGTGGTACCGCGAGTCCGCTGGCCAAGCCGCCATGCAGACAGGCCCGCGCTTCCATGCCGCAATAACCGATCACCGCGGTGGGGCGGTCATCGCGCTTCATGTGTTCGGCCATGTGTTGCCAGATCGAGCCTTGCTCGCGGATCTCCCGGCTGCCCAATCGTTGCGGCGACAGTCCCGCGTCCATCATCACCTGTTCGTAAGCCGCCAGGCGATCGATACCGCTGTAGTGCCACGGCACCTCATGGGCAGAGTGCGTGTAATCCACATACGCGATGCGCTGGTGACCCAGACCGATCAAACGCTGAGTCAACTTCTCAGCCGCGGCGTAGTCATCGGGGTAAACGCAGTCGGCATCCTGCTTGCTGTTCAACCAGATGGCTGGCAGAACGTACTCGCCGATCAGATCGATCATCCGCTGCGGCACCTGCGCGTTGTAGTTGATCAGCAATCCGTCGCAGGCGACTTCACGCAGTAGCTTGGGCACGTGGCCTTCGCTGGTCAGTTGTTCATCCGGGAGTGATTCCACCGCCAGGTGCAGATCATGCTCGCGCATGGCCTGCTGGATGCCGTCGACCAGCCAACGCGGCAGAATGCTGCGCGAGCCGATCGTGCTCAGCAGCAACGCAAAGCAGTTGGTTCGCCCGGTCCGCATGGCCACCGCCGACCCACTGCGTCGATAGCCCAGTGTGCTGGCTGCCCGAAGCACGCGCTCACGTGTCTCAGGCTTCAGCAGATGGGCACGCTCACCCAGCGCCAAGCCCACCGTCTGGCGGGAAAGGCCTGTTTCTCGGGCGACTTGCGTCATGGTGACGGGTTTTGGCAACATGCTGCTCCACTAATTAGCACGTGACAATTACAGTATTAGCACGTGATAATTAATTGTCAAACGATTTCCTCACGACTAAGGCCGTATTTCTTTCCCAATGGTGACATCAGGCGGTGATTGATCGGAATGTCGAAGAAAATTTTTGGGCCACGCGAAGGATCGTGTTGGCCAGGTCCGTCTCCCTGGTATAGATTAAGCGTGTAATCAGTGCGGCGGTCTGGCAGTGAATTGTCTTGAGATGGCTGCCGCGCGGTCCTTTTCGGAAGGTGCATCATGCGATTACCGGTTTACCTCATTTGTTTTGGTCTGATGGGTTTGGCGGCTTGCGGGGCATGGGCCGCTGATATCAGCGATCAATATGAATGGGATCGCGTGTGGATTGGTGGTGGGGGTTATCAGACGGGTGTGGTTTCTCATCCCACCATATCGGGTTTGCTTTACCTCAAGGGGGATGTGATGGGGCTGCATCGTCGTAAGCCCGATGAACGGCGCTGGACCCAGACGGCCTGGGACTTCAACCCCGACCAGGGCGGCATCAGCGGATGCGGGGGGGTGGCGATTGACCCGCGCGATGGCGCGGTGGCCTACACCACGTTCGGCTCGCGCGAGGGCAAGGTCATGGGGCTGTACAAGACGACCGACTACGGCACCCATTGGAAGCAAATCCTTCACGTTTGGGAGGCGACCAACCTGGGAGATGAACGTAAGTGGGCCAATAACGTGGCCCTGGATCCAAACAATCCCGACATCCTCTACTTCGGTAGCCGCAACGATGGATTGTTCCGATCACTTGATGGCGGACAAACCTTCGACCAGAAGCCTCACCCCGATGTGCCAGCCAGCCCCGACAAACGCAAAAAAGGCAAGCACAAAAAAGGTGACACGAAGCTTGATCTGATTACAGGTGCCGTGGGCACGCGTGCGATCGTGATCGATCCTCGTGAAACACTCGATCATCCAAAGCGATCCAGGGTGATCTATCTGAGCATCTACACACAAGGTGTTTGGCGCAGCTTAGATGGCGGCACCACGTTCGCTCCCATGGATGGCAGCCCGGCTCATGTGCGGTTTCTCAAACGGGCGGCCAACGGCACGCTGTACGCGCTGGGCACATTCGGCGAGGGGTTGTGGAAATATGATGGTCAGTGGTCGCAACTGCTCCAGGGCAACCATCGTGCGCTGGCGGTTGATCCGCATGACCCACATGGCCTGAAATTGTTCATGGCGGTGGGTGGTTCGCCGGATGCGTACATGCGAAGTGTTGATGGCGGGGAAACCTGGCAGTCATTGAAGAAAGGCGATGGCTGGCGCGAGCAGCTTCCGGGCGACTGGAATCTGCGCACGGCTGGCGCTGCGGTGTCGTCGCTGGATTTTGACCTGAGCACCCCCAATCGTCTTTTCAGTTGCGATGCGTTTGGTGTCTGGGAAACAAACGATCCCTGGGCGACGCCGATCGTCTGGAAGCCCATGCACGAGGGGTGCGAGGGAACCGTATCGTTCGCCCTGAGTTGCCCGCCCGACAACGGTAATGTTGCGCCGCTCTACAGCGGCGGGTCCGATGCCAACAACTACGTCCACCTGAACCCAACCGGTGCGTATCCCACCGAAAAACTTGCACCGGTGCGCCCGCCGAAAGAAGGAACGCAATACCTGGCATACTGTTCGGATTACGACTTCTGCATGACCCGGCCGAACGTGATCTACCGGGTGGTGCAGGCGCACAATCGACGGCAATACGTGGTCAAAACCACCAACGGCGGCTTGAAACCCAAAGACTGGCAAGTCGTCGCTTCTTCGCACAAAGATTCGCCACTTGCCAGGCCGTTGGCGTGGAACGGGCGCATGCGCAAACTGGCCGTTTCCGCGACCGACCCCGATGCCGTGTTCATGGCCGGGCGCGGTGGGTATGGCAACCACTACACCACCGACGGCGGCAAGACCTGGACCAGGCTCACCGGCGTGGTGCCCAAGGATGAAGGCTTCATCGTGCAGGGCGGTTGGAGTATGTACGGCACCGACAAGCCGATCTGTGCCGATCGCGTCGATGGCAACTACATCTATGCCTATCGCAAGAAGCAGTTCTATCGCAGTAACAACAAGGGCGTGAACGGGTCGTGGACCAGGCCGTTCAAGTTCCCCGCGCATCGCGCCCCCAATACATGGAAGACCTGCGCGATCAACCTGTCCGCTGCGCCCGGCCATGCCGGACACCTCGCACTTGGTTTAGGCAAGAGCGGACTGTGGTTGACAACCGATCACGGAGACACTTGGCGGAAAGTCGAAACCATCGCTGACTGTCGCAACGCCGGCTGGGGTAAGAAAGCGCCGAACTCAAAATACGCCACCCTCTACATTCACGCCCGCATCGGTGAGCAATGGGGTATCTATCGCTCGACGGATATGGCACGCACCTGGGATCGAATCACACCGGATCACATCGCGTTCAGCACCGTCAGCAATCTGGTGGGCGACCTGCAGACTTTTGGCACCGTTTACTTCTCGAACAGCGGCAACGGGGTTGTCTACGGCAAGCTGCGCAGCAATTGAATGCCAGGCCTCATCCCGAACTTACACGATTCAAGGAACGATACATGACACCTCGACTCCGACGGAAGATGCACCTGTTTGCCTTGACAGCCTGCCTGTTGATCACGGCCCAAACGCAGGCCGGCTACCAAGTAGGTGAGTTTGAAGGTACCGTCACCGGCACCCTCAAGTACAAGCACTTCAGCAACTGGTGGTTCACCTTCACCGTGAAAAAGGCGGTTGATGCCGAGGGGCGTCCTGTCAAAGAGTTGGTGGGCAAAAACATCAAGACCGGGATCGGCGTTTGGATTGGCCCGGGCAAACCGGATCCGCTGCTGCTCCACTTCGTGAAGAACCTGTCCAAAGGTGAAATCACGTTCAAAGCCAGAGGCGGCAACCGTGACGGCAGTCTGCGCATACACGAAGTGCCCAAAGACTCACTGACCGCCAAACTCGCCGCCGCTGCGAACAAACCCTCCATGCCGGCGCCACCACCCGTGGGTGATCTCAACGCGGCACTGCGCACGTTCCCCAAGCCGATCACCGGCAAGCCCATCGATGATCAATTCCGATTCGGCCATGCGCCGATTGGTGGTGGCGGATACAACCATGGTGTGTTCACGCATCCGAAGGTGAAAGGTTTGGTCTATCTGCTGACCGATGTGGCGGGCTTCTTCCGCATGGACCCGGGCACCGAGCATTGGGTGCACCCCATGCCGCACAACTTCACCCCGGATCACGGTCGTATCGGTCTGGCGGCCGGGTTGGCGATGCATCCTGCTGATCCGGATGAAATCTGGGTCGCGCAGGCGGCGGGCTTCACTGGTGAATCCAGCGGGTTATTCCACAGCACGGATCGCGGCCACACATTGAAGAAGGTGGCGGATATCCCCGTGCTGACCTGGGCGGGTCAGGCGCGAAAGTGGGGGCCGGCGCTGGTGGTCGATCCGGTGAACCCTGATGTGTTGTACTACGCCAGTCAGAGAGATGGCATCTGGTACACGCATACCGGTGGCAAGCAGCAAGGCGCATGGCAGCAGATCGCGCATGAGATCATTCCCTTCAACGACAGAAACATGAAAGGCTATGGTAACTCCGCCCGTGCGATCGCCATCAGCCGTGGACCAACCACAAACGAAGGTGGGCCGCGGCGTTCAGCGCGTGTCGTGGTGGCGACGGGGCAGGGGGTGACTTTTCTCACCACCGATGGCGGGCAAACCTGGCAGCCCATGACGTTACCCGGCAAGAAGACTGCGGTCACGTGG
>JANQFT010000149.1 GCA_028277685.1 Phycisphaeraceae bacterium | reverse complement strand
TTACCGGCCTACTCCTGACATACTCATACAGATTCATCCCGTCGACATAACCCAGTGGATCGCGCATGGCTTGGGTTTGGGGGGTGAACAGCGCCACGGTCAGCGTGGCGGTGAGGGTGAACAGGAGAGGGCATAGGGCGGTCATCATTGGTTCCCCTGAGAATAAGGCGGTGTAACTTGCGACGGGCGTGGGTGCGTCGTTGGCATCGCGTTGTGTAGTTGTCGTTGCATCCGTCGTTGGCTCTGTTCGATGATGCGACGTTCGATGGCCATGCGTCGGGCGATGGCGGGATCGACGCCAGCGTAGGATTGGCCGTCGATGATCAGCGGGCGCGGCGGTGCGATTGAAGCTGCGCGTCCTCCGGTGCGGCCGCGGTGGTAGGCGAGCCATTGGTGTTGGTCGCGCGTGTCGTGTAGCGCCGCTTTTGCCGCCGCGATGTTCGTCGATGCCAACGGGTCGTGCGGGGCCAGACGTTGCGCCACGGTGAAGGCGTGAAGCGCCTGGTCGTATCGTTCATTTTCGAACAGCACATGACCACGGATCGACAGGAATGTCGCCAACTCTTCCCGCGCGTTCAACGGCTTGAGGTAGTAACCCTGCGCAATCTCCCGGTCGGTGATCGGGTACGGCCAGTTGCGATAGTATTCATCCGGATGGCAATTCAGCCTGGGGTTCGTGCCTTCGATGTTGAATGATTCGCCGGTCAACGGATCTTCCCACCGCGCGAAGATGTGCGTCTTACCCAACATCAGCGAGACGGGGTAACCGAGCCTGCGACCGACCGCGACATAAAGCACCGGCATCGACGCGCAGTTCCCGCCGACTTCGCCTTTCATCATGCCCACGATCAGCGGATGCTGTGCGCTGGCGTAGTTCACCTCGAGGCCGTTGGTCTGGTAGTGGACGCCGAATTCTTTCTGAAGCACCGAGATGATCAGCAGCATGCGAAACTTGGCTTCGGAGTTCTGAAAGTCATGCGGCCGGCGGTGGAAGTCCGGCAGGCTGCGCGCGGTGATCTCGGCAGTGAGTTTGGCCCAATCATCCAACCGCGCGAGCAATGCTTCCACATCTTCCCCGGAAGTTCCACCCCCCGCCCCCGGAAGATCAGAACCCGGCAGGCCGGATGCGCAGAGCAAATTCATCCGCGCAATATCGACGTGCTTCAGTTGATCGACCGGCAGGGCCAGCAGTTCGTTCAACGTCTTCGGCTCAACCGTGAACGTGGTATGCAGTTTGGTAGGCACGGGGTACCGAGACCGAAGTCGCCGACAGCACAGGAGCAGGATCAGTCCGTGCAGGAATGCCGGGTGTACCACCGCGTGATTGCATCCAGATGATGCCGCCCATCAATCCAACCAACATGAGCATCACAATGTTCAACACCCGCTTACCGCAAGGCGCGGACAATGACCGCAGTGCTTCGCCCT
>JANQFT010000154.1 GCA_028277685.1 Phycisphaeraceae bacterium | reverse complement strand
GAAGAATCAAATGCGCGGCAGGTGTTGCGCGAACTGTTGCAGCGCTATCGCGAAGCGTGGTCGGCGTGGTGGGATGAACTCAGCGCCACCGGACGATGGTCGCTGCTCGGAGTGGGACTGGTTGCAGCGATCGGGGCGTTCGTGCTTGGTTTGATCTTACCGAACGTGGGGGCGGCGCTGGTTTCATCGCTGGCAGGTTCGGTGATGGTGCTGACGGCGTTGGGTCGCCTGAGTGCCCGATATCTTCCGCAGATGGGTGATTATCTGCCCACCACGCCGCGTGCGATGCTGCTGGCGGTGGCATGTGCCACGGTCACGGGGGTGCTGATTCAGTGGATTTTCTCGCGGAAGTCTGCCGATAAGTGAGATTGGCCAAGAAAATTGCGTATTGCTGATTGCGTATCTGTCCGCCGCCTTTACATACGCAATTCGCAATCAGCAATACGCAATCTCTTCTCGTTGATGTGGGGTGTGATGGTGGGCTTGCGACGGTGCATGCCGTCCTGAAAAGGAGCGCGAAAATGTTACTGACCACCCTTGCCCAGCAGGCTGAAACCGATGCCCACACGATGACGCTGATTCCGCGCATCTTCAATCGTTTCGACGCACTGGCGCATCCGGATAACCTGGTCGGTGCGCTGGAACAGACCAGCGTGGTGATTGCCTCCATCTTTGTGGTGACTGGTGTGGTGTGCCTGCTGCAGGGCTATCGCCTGTACAAGGGTGTGGTCATTCTGCTGGCGTTGATTCTCGGGGCAGCGGTGGGTTATCACCTGAGTTTGCGGATCCAGGCACCGGAGTTGATCGTCGCAGGTTGTGCGGCAGTGCTGCTGGCGGTGGTGGCGTGGCCGTTGATGAAGTATGCGGTGGCGGTGGCGGGTGGATTGGCCGGCGCGTTCGTGGGCGCGAACACGTGGACAGCCGTGGCGGAACAGATCAACAGTTCGACCAGCGCGAACCTATCGCCCGATGCGTACTGGGCCGGCGCGTTGATGGGGCTGATCCTGTTCGGCATGTTGTCGTTCATTCTGTTTGAACTGTCAGTGGTGCTGTTCACCTCGTTCAGCGGGTCAGTGCTGGCGGTGCTGGGCATCATCGCGTTACTGCTGCAGGTTCCCTCTTGGCGGGAAGCGATCGGCAATGCGTTGCGTGAACACCCGATGGTCGTACCGCTGCTGGTGATCGTGCCCGCGGTGATCGGCCTGGTCATCCAACAACAATTCGGCGGGTTGAAGAAACAGCAGACTGCGTAAACGCTGCTTGAGGCGCCTGTCCGCCGTAGCCTCGATGAGGCTTGAGTGAATTGTAGCTGCGATGCGATGCATCGCAGGACGCGCCTCCCCAAGCCGGATTGCAGCAAAGCGTAAGTCCGGATTCACCTCCACTGACCTCTGTATTCCTTAGAAGAGCGCGACGGCGCGCAACTTCGTGACATTTGGTGTTTTTTTGAAAACTTTTTTCGCCCAAAAAAGCCCCCATTTTAACCCCGGTTTGCTCTCCGCCAGGGTGACAAATACCATCAGATGCACGCTCAGATGTGTCGCCGCGTCCCTATATGGGGGCGCGTTTTTTTCATCCCTCCTCCGCAGTAGGAGAGATTAGGTACGCCCCCCCTGACACGCGATGACGCGCGTATCCGGGTATGGGGTATAGGGGGGGGAGAGCCTGCGTGGCACTGTGCATTGTTGAAAGTGATGACGGCAAGGTGTCAACCGATGCGATCATCCTGCAGTGCTTTGCATGCGTTTCGATCATGAAAACCCAGCACCAGCCATATCGTGGCCAGCGCTGCCAGGAAGGCGGCGACCCAGAACGTGGCTTGCAGGCCGTGCAGGCTGTTGGGGGCGATGGTGTCGCTGACGTAGCCGCCGAGGGCGCTGCCGGAGAGTCGCGCCAGGCCGAAGCCCATCATGGCGTAGAGGCCTTGCATGCTGTTGCGGTAGGTGGGTTTGGCTTTCACGTTGAGGTACATCGGGGGGATGACGTAGATGGCGAGCACGATCGGGCCATGCAGAACCTGGCTGACCACCGCGATGGTGACGTTGGGCCAGGCGGCCATCATCGCCATGCGGATGACCATGCAGACGGCGCCCAGCAGCATGACGCCGCGCAGGCCCATTTTTCGCAGCAGCCAACCGGAACCCATGATGAAGCCGATTTCGATGATGACGCCGAGGTTGGTGATCATGCCGATCAACGAGGCGGGCACGTTCAGCTTGCCAAGGTAAAGCGGGTAGAACGTGTAGAGAATCGCGATGCCCATGAAGATCAGCAGCATGGTGCCGAAGAAGGTGGTGACTGGTTGTTTCATCACCGCGCGTAGGGCGAGTGCGGTGGGGTGTGATGCGGTGTCGTCTTCGGTGGAGGCATCGCGCGTCTGACCCGGGGGTAGACGCAGGGCGGCGATTGCACCCATCGCGCAGGTCAGTGCCGCCATGCCGATGGCAATGTTCACCACCACCCGCGCCGGGAGGTCGGTGAACACGAGCATGGCGAGGATCGCGCCCGGGAGGATGAAGCCAACGCTGCCCCAGACGCGGATGTCACGGTAGGGCGTGGTGGGTTCGT
>JANQFT010000153.1 GCA_028277685.1 Phycisphaeraceae bacterium | reverse complement strand
GTTCAGTTCCCAACGTTCACAGCATGCCGCAAGACGCCGACCGTTCCCCAGGCCATCGCCCTGCATCAGGTCGCCGAGTTCGTCGAGGATCACGCTGCTGCTGAACACCACCTCGCCGGAGGAGAAGATGACGCGCCCGCCCTGCGATTCGACCAGTTGCTTTTCTGCGAGGAACCCGGGATGGGATGAGTGTTCGTACTCTTTACCTTTGATGTAGATGTCTGGCTTGAGGGCGGTGATGATCGGCTCGGCGGTTGGACCGGGCGCGATGACCACGTGTTCGACAAATTCGAGTGCCGCCAAGTTCTCTGCGCGCAGTTCCTGGGGCACGTAGGGACGGGTGCCATCTGACTTTTCGATGGCATCATCACCGGTGAGCGAGACGACCAACACATCGCCCTGCTGCCGGGCGAACTGCAGATAGCGCAGGTGACCGGGATGCACGATGTCGAAGCAGCCGTGGCAATGGACAATGGTGCGACCGGCCGCAGTGTGCTCACGCCGCAGGTCGGGCAGTTGATCGACGGGGACAACTTTTCGGAAGACGTCGAGTTTCATCTTTAGGGTTATCGGTCTATTGGTGCATCTCGCTTAAGTGAGATGCACTGGACCACTGCTGTCGCGGGGCGTGCTCAAAAGAAAACCGACGCTCCGTTGAAGCGTCGGTCGGTGTTCCCCAGTTTCCATCTCTTGTTTCAGGCAAGGTCGGTGAGAATGGCTTCGACGGTGGTGTCGAGTTTCTCTTCGGTTTCGTAGGAACCATCGGCGATCTGGGCGCGGACGCTGTTGACCAGATCTTCGCGGACATCCGGCACGTCCTTCAACTGGCTGAGTAGTTGGGCGGTGGTGCTGAGTTCGACGCTGTCACTGCCGCGCTGCACCTGGGTGGTGGCTTGTTGTTGAGCCTCCGCAGCGCGGCGAGCGGCAATTTTGGCCAGTGCCGGGTTGCTTTGGCTGATCGGTGAAATCTCACTCATCGCTCATGCTCCTAACAGCCAAGCCGAAGTCGGTGCTGTTTTCCAGGGCAGCATCCTCAATCTCGACTTGTGTGTCATGCGTGGTGTCCCTCAAGATATCGTGCATCTCGGTCAAAACGCTTGAGCGAATCTTCGTGAGGGTCCCGGTGTGTAACCACTCAGTCCAAATGATGTTGTGTGGTTGGGGTCCAATACAAACATACATTCTGAAAGGTGGGAGTTTGACGTTTTGACCATATGTAAATCTCCAGACATCCCATTTTGCCTAAGTTATCGAGTCCGGTAATCGCTGAAGGGAGAATGTTGGTCCTTCCAGACGCAGCATGCCGGGGCGCGAGTATGGCTGATCGTCTGTAAGTTGAATCATATGAATAGCTTGCGAGGTTATCGGGTGCGCCGGGGACAATATCCGGAGCTTCACCTTCCCATACATTACCTACTCACACACTTACGGCACCCGTTACCGACCCGAACGGGAGCGCGATAGCCCAGCGCTCCCCTTCGGGTCGCGGTTAAACGGAGATGAGCAATTCAACGTGGAATGCACCCTACTCCTGCTGATCCACCACCTCAGCGTGGCGGAGAACGTCGGCGGCGATGGCGACGTTCAACGTTTCGGCCATGGCCAGGTTCACCAGCAGATCACCATGCTTGTTGCGGGTCACGCCAATGGCGTCGGGTGTTTCGCCATCGAACAGTCGCTTGATCACCCCGGCAGCCCACCGGCCGAACTCACCGGGATCTTTGGTCATGCCGATCAGGGCCACCGGCATCACCCATCGGCTGGTGGTTCCCAGAGGAACTTCGGCCCGCGCCCGGGCAAAGTTCGCTGCTTTCACCAGATCCCATTCCGTGATACCCGCGCTGTTTTCAAACACGATCATGTCGACCTGGCTCTGCATCGTGATGTACTTCGACTTCCAATCGTTTAGCGATTTCGCAAAGGCGACCTGATCAAACTCCAGATCGAGAATCTTCTTGTACGCGGCAATGTTCTTACGTTGCGTGTATACATCGGCGGTCAGGTAACCCACGCGATCACCCTTGGCGTACACGCGCAGGTGCTTGATCAACTGTTTCATCAGCGTTATTTCGACCATGCCCGCGGTATTGGTGTAGGGTGCATCGTAGACGCTGGCGTCCCAGTTCAAACCCACAAACACCACGGGCAGTGCCGCATCGCGAAAGTGCGGCATGATCACATGTTTGAAGGCGTTGTCGTCCGCGGCAATCACCGCGTCCGGTTTGAATTCACGAATCGCAGTCAACACACCATCAACAGCCTGCTGCATGAATGCCTCATCGGTATGCCGCTTGGTATCCATCCGCACCACACGCAGTTCGATGCCGCTGCCAACCAGGCCATCGCGTACACCACCCACGATGCCGTCGCTCCATTCATAGCCTGCGTGGTACGAATCAATGTGCAGCACGCGCCTGCCACGGTACGGACCGTCGCCTACTTTTGGGGCAGCAGAGGAATACGCAAAGAAGTAATCAGAGAAAAACACCAACACACCGAATATCACCAGGCACGCAACGGCCAGAAGCATACGTTTCATGGGACGCTTTCCCTGATGACGGAGATCACTTGCTTGCACGAAACCCGCAACGAGGTGATCCGCAACCATGCACCGCCCATATACCGCACACATGTGACCATGCATCAACGGATCGACGCAACACCTGTGTGCCTCCAAATTGCATCGGCACAATCAAGTAGCCAGCTTCATCCCCACCTGGCCAAGCGCGGTTGCCACCAAAGTACACGGACGTCCTGCAATCACCCTGTATCGTGCTTGCAGGACAAGCCGCCCCGCCTTACCCCAACCCAGCCGATACGCTGAAAACCGCACAAAAATCGGGCTAACCGATCTTTTTATCCATAAATCACTTGCTCTGCGTATCTTGCGGGTTATGTTTTCCTTGTGTGCGGGAGTGTGTGGCCCCCCAGCACATCAAAATACCTTCCCCCATCAATCAACCCGCGGGGAAGATGGAGATTGAGCGATGCAACGATTGGCGATGGTGATGGCGTGCGCGATCGCACTGGCAGCTTCCAGTGCAAACGCGCAGTGGCAACTTCTGTTCGGGGACGATTCCGATTCCGCCTCCCACCTTTACAACGTGGATTACACCCCTGACGAGACGCTGTTCATCGGCGTCTGGGCGGAATGGCTCGGTGCGCCCACCACCCTCTCCGGGTACGAGATCTACTTTGGGCATTACGACACAGGCGACCCCGATGAAGGCGGATTTGAAGATGCGCCACTCAACATCTCCGATGGGTTTGGCCCCGGCATCGGTGACGCCACTTGGCACAACGCCACCAACTGGAACGTATTCGACCCCGGCCCGGAGAACCCACAGTTCTTGGACAACCAAAACCAATTCCCCGAGCCCGTTCTTCAAGGTGACCGCCGACAACTCGGCACGCTCGAACTGCTCATCTTCGAAGACAGCGAAATTGTTGTCGAACCCTTCGCGGGCGTGTTACTAGAATACGCAGGCGGTGACTTCTACTATCCCGAGTTTATGCTCGATACCTCCGTCCTCTCCATCGGCAACAGCGCTTCCATCATTGCCTGGCAAAGCAGCTTCGACGTGGACGATGGCTACTGGACCGAACTGCCCCACTGGACCGGCGGCAACCTGCCCGGTGAAAACGACACTATCCGCTTCGCCGCCAACGCACACCAACACACCAACTGGGTGTTCGATGTCGACATCGTCGACCTGACCAACAACGGCACCGACCGCATCGTCGATACCATCATCGTCGATGATGACACCCGAATCCTCAGCACCTACAACACCGAAGGCGTTGCCCCCAACAGCCTCCGCGCGTATGAACTGATCGTCAGCCAGGATGCGCGGTTCAATTCGGCGTTCCTCGAACTGGTTCGCGTCAATACACACATCGAGCACAACGTGCAGGTTGGCCAAGGCTCCGATGGCGCACTGAACATTGTCGATTGCACACTTCACGTCGGCGATAAAGACGAATCCGAGTACAACGGCGTGATGCACGTCGGCGGTAGCCTGAATGATGGACCTTCCTACACCAATGCCACCGTCCGCATCGCCTGGCAGGGCCAACTCAACGTGGCGGGCAACCTGTATCTCTATGAAACCGCCACCCTCGAGTTCTCCGGCAACTGGCAGGCCAACGTGAACAAACTCACCCTCGGCTGGAATGCCGACCCCCACGGCAACGTGCAGGAACTCGGCACCCTCCACAACCAGGGTACCATCACCAGCGATACCCAGGATGTCAACATCAAGGGCAATATCCAGAACGAAGGCATCATCGCCCCCGGTGATCTGGGCAACCCCACCGACACCAGTACCTGGCATCTCTACGGCAACCTCGACCTCATGCCCGAAGGGGAAGTGCAACTCAATATCGTCGATGCCAACAATCACGATGCCCTGCGCGTCCTGAGCACTCTACTTTTCAACGAGGGGCAACCCGGCGACCTGCCGCTCATCCAGGTCTTCTTCAACCAGGGTTACAACCCAAGCGCCGGCGACCGCTTCGACCTGCTCTTCGCCTACATGATCGGCTTCGAGGATGACACCCTCACCGCCGAGGATGTGGTGAACCTGAACAATGCCCCCTTGCTCCCCGCTGGCTGGAACTACGAAATCGGCATCGATGGCACCACCGGCAACTGGAACCTATATGTCGAAGTTGTTCCCGAACCGGCCACACTGCTGCTGATCACCATTGGCAGCGTCATCACACTCCGCCGCCGCGCCCACGACCTGTCAGGTCGCGTCTAGACAAGAATCCGGACCGGCGCTGCGCTTCGGCCCGGCTTGGGAATCAACAGATTCACGGATTATCCCTTCCCACATGCTCTTTGGTTGGATCGATCTCCAGGTACTTCGACAGGTAATGCACTGCGATGTAGATCGGGATCGTATCAATCATCGCGGCAAACAGCTTAAAGGCGTAACCGGCAAGGATGAAACCCACCGTCAACTGAAACCAGACGGGCTTGGCGTATTCACCGGTCTGGATGGGCAGTTGGTTGGGGCTGCCGGGGTCGAACACGTTGAAGGTGAGGTAGGTGATGAGGATCACTGCGACCGAATCGACGAGTTGACTGACGAGCGTGGAACCGTTGTTGCGGAGCCAAAGATGTTTGCCCCTGGTGAGCCATTTCCAGAAGTGGAAGACCTGCACATCAATAAACTGTGCCGCCAGGTAGGCACACATCGAAGCACCAACAGCAGCCATGGTGGCACGGCGAACTTCGTAGAACAACGGCAACCGCCCTGCCTCATCCCGCAGCAGTTCACCCGTCGCAGGGTCGACTGCTTCCCAACCGGGCAGGATGCCACCGATCCACAGGATGAACACCACCCAGAGGTTGAGGATGAATCCGACGAACACCACGAAGTTGGCACGGCGGCGTCCGTAGAATTCGCTGATGAGATCGGTGCACATGAACGTCAACGGATAAGGTAACACGCCCACAGCCACGGCGAACACGAGTTCCCACTGATCGACCTGTCCTTCATTGAAGGTGATCGAGGCAAGTTTGATGAAGCGTGTGACACCAAGGATGTTGAGCATCGTCAGGGTGCCGAGGAACAGGCCGGCGAGAATGAGAAAGACGCACTCGCGGCGTTCGCGGAGTTTGGCTTCGTGAGTTTGGGGTGCAGCAGACATGGTGCCATGACTTTAGCGGTACGATTCACCCCGGACCACGCGTCTTGTGAAGATGTAGAGCCGAATCATCAGAAAGGATTCACCATGCGATGGCTTGTGATGGGTTGGTTGGCGGTGTTGATGCTGGTGACGAGTTCAGCCGCGGTGGATCGTCCGGTCAAGCCGTTGATGAAGCAGTTCATGGGCATCAACGGCCACACCGTTCAGTTCAACCCAAAGATGTATGCCCCGCTGTGCCGACTGGTGCGTGATTATCACAACATCAGTTGGGACGTGGGCAAGGATACATCAACACCGACGCAGTTTCCGATGTCGAACATCCACATGTATTGGAAAGAGCCGCATGGCAGGTTCCGCACGTTCAACGGGAAGATCGACTGGTCGAAGTTGTACGGCAGTTGGCAGGCTGAAGGTTTCGAGGTGAACGCATGCCTGCAGTTCGGGAACATGACGATCGACAAGTGGAAAGAACCCGCGGCGGATGCATATCGGTATGGCA
>JANQFT010000026.1 GCA_028277685.1 Phycisphaeraceae bacterium | reverse complement strand
GATCGAATCAATAGCACGGCTTGTCCGCGGACGGCCAAGCCGTGGCACCCCGACACAAAGCACGACGCAATCGTCCGGGCAGGCCCGGACCTACTCACTGAGTTTTCCATGGCAACCGACCTCCCGTGCATAGTGGCAACACGTAAGGTGGGTCAAGCGACAAAGGAGCGGACCCACCAGACCCGCGCCGCGATGGAGAGTTCGTAGGTCGGGGCCTGCCCCGACGAGTTCCCACGATGTTGGTAATGTCGGGGCAGGCCCCGACCTACATACGGACGACCGCTCCTTCACCGTCGCGGCGCGTGGAATTCAAACGGACCCACGACCGAAGTTTTACCCGCAGTCGTGAGCAATGGGGGCGGCAGAATTTTCTTCATCAACGCGGCGGCACACAGCTCTCGCCGGGTTCGCAAACAAACGGCACCGCAATCGAATCGCATGGCGCATTCTGCTTCATCCGTTGGACCAGCATTTCCGCTGCGCCGATCACTGTCTCCCGCACCGGAATCATCCAGACGGTGAGCGTGGGACCCCCAGCCTGGTGGCCCTTCTGATCGTCGAACGAAACCACTGACAAATCATCCGGCAACGTCATCCCCAAAGAGATTGCCGCCATTTCCGCACTCACCGCATGAGGGTAGCAGTAGGTCACGATGGCAGTGGGGCGGTCTGGTCGATCGAGCCATTCGCGCGCAAGCTCCACCGTCTTTGAACCCAGTGCCTCTTGTGCGTACTCGAACACATCCGGCTCAAGCCCTGCCGCCAGCATCGCCTGGCGATAACCTTCGCAGCGATCGTGCACGCTGTAATGATGTTGCTGCTTCGTGCTGCCCCAGATGAACGACAGGTAACCAATACGGCGATGGCCCATGTCGATCAGGTGTCGGGTGGCCGCCACGCCGGCGTTCAGGTCGTCCGGATAGACACAATCGCTCGCGCTTTTTACATTCATCTGCACGGCGGGCAGGTGATGCTTGTCGATCAACTGATCCAGTGCCGGTGGCCGACGGTGGGTGTAGTTGATCAGCAGACCATCCACCGTGTGCTCGCGCAGCAGGCGGGGCAGTTCGTCATCGCTGACCAGTCGCTTGTCCGGCAGCACGTGTACGCTCAATTGCAGGTTGTGTTTTTCCAGTGCACCGTACAGGCCCTGCAGGTGACCGCTCACCAACGAACTGAATGAGTATTCACTGCTCAGCACCAGACCCACCGAACGCAACTTACCGGTGGACATCGCCCGGGCTGCGGTGTTCACGCGGTACCCCATGCGGTCGGCAGCTTCACGAATGCGCTGGGCGGTTTTCTCGCTGGCCTGCGAGCCGCTCTTGCCCCCATTGAGCACCTTGCTGACCACCTGGAAGGAAACGCCCACTTCACGCGCGATGTCGGTAATCGTAACGGCCATGATGGAGTTGAATGTACGACTGATCGTTCAATGAAACAAGCGCTCATCCGCTGTTTCATGTTCTGGCACGCCGCCTTGATACGCGATGACGCGCGTATCAGGGGTTGTAGGTCGTTCTTTGACAAATGAATACGATCGAACATTCGGGTCGTGGGTCGTTGAGATTCAAACGGACCCACGACCCGTCTGCGGCAAGCGGTGTGGGAACTGGGGAAACAAGCTTGTAGGTCCGGGCCTGCCCGGACGAGTTCCCACGATGTTGGTAATGTCGGGGCAGGCCCCGACCTACATACTTCATTATGCGGTTGAGCCGACCGCTACCTCACGGGCGCGGCTCGTGGAGGCCTGTCGATTCGAAATGAACCACGACCTTCTACACGACCTGTCCGGGCAGGCCCGGACCTACAGTTATACTTCCTGTTTCGTCCCTGTATGGGGCGCGTTTTTTACCCCTCTCTCCGGGGGAGGGGGGTTGGCCTATGATGACGTATCATGCGGAGCACTGTTGAAAGGCGGACACGGATGAATCAGCAGCGGATCAATCGACGGAAAGTGGTGATTGTCGGCGCCGGCGCGGTCGGTTCCACGTATGGTTACGCCTTGGCCATCAGTGGACTGGCTGAGCAGATCGTCTTGATTGATCGCAATGAGAAACTGGCTCAGGGGCAGGTGCTGGATTTGTCGCATGGTCAGCCGTTTTTCCCTACGGTGACGATTCGTGTGGGCAATGCCGGTGACTATGCCGATGCGGCGCTGATCGTGATTACCGCAGGGGCAGCGCAGAAGCCTGGTGAAACACGCCTGGAATTACTACAGAAGAATGCGGCCATCATGCGAAGCATCATCGATGAGATCCGGGCTTCGGGTTCATCAGCGGTGATTCTGGTGGTGAGCAATCCGGTGGATGTGATGACCCACGTGGCGATTGAGTACGCGGACTGGCCCGAGGGGCGCATCATCGGTTCGGGCACAGTGCTCGACAGCGCACGGCTGCGGTACATGATCAGTCAACATTGCCACGTGAACGTGCATAACGTTCATGCCTACATGCTGGGCGAACATGGTGACAGTGAGTTCGCCGCGTGGTCGCTGGCACACATTGCGGGCGTGAAGCTGGATGAGTATTGCCCCATGTGTGGCCAGTGCGATGGCTGGCTCGAGCAGCGCGATGCGATCGAGCAACAGGTGCGCGACTCGGCGTATCACATCATCGACTACAAGGGCGCCACCTGGTTTGCGGTGGGTTTGGCCATGCGTCTGATTACGGGATCGATCCTGCGCGATGAGCAGCGCGTGATGACGGTTTCCACCCGCCTGGATGATGCCTATGGCCTGGATGATGTCTGCCTGAGCGTGCCCTGCCTGGTCGGCGCAGCCGGCGTGGAACGCGTGATCAAATGCACGTTAAGCGATCAGGAAATGCAGGCGCTGCATGCCTCGGCGGGTGTGCTGAAAGAAGCGGTGGAGCAGGCGATGGGGTGAGCGGTGGCACCCGGCGGCTGGGGTTCATGTCTACGAGTTAACGAATCAACGATCCCCGATTGTGCTCAGTGAGTGTTGCAGTTCACTCACGGCGATCAGGCACATGGCGGTGTTGTCCAGCGGTTGGCGATTGTCCCACATCGCATTGCGGACGCCACCCTTGGCCTCGGCGGGGGAAAGGGCGTAGAAGCAGGATTCGGTGTGCATGGTGAGTTGGGCACAGTAGCGCAGGCCACGTGTGAGGTTGAGTATCCAACCGAGACGTTGGTCGTCATCGAGGAAGTTGTTCACGCGCAGGGCGGCGGCGTGCATGACGAACACGCGGGCAGATCGTGCGGTGGGTTCGGGAATCAGGCCATCGTTGAGTTGCAGGCCGAACACGCCATCGGCGCGACCGGGATGGGTGAGGTCTTCGGGAAGCACCTGGCGATCCCACAATGACATCGCAGCTTTACGCACGGCCAAGAGACCGGGTGTGTGATGCCCGCGTCGTGCGAGGGTGAATTCAGCCTGGGCCAACCACGGCATGGCTGAAGCAATGCGACGTTCGGGCAGGTCGCGCCAGGCGGCTTGCAGGCCCGTCTTGGCGTGGGCCAGGTATTGCGGATCGCGGGTGGCGTCGTACATCGCGGCCAGGGCGCAGGTGGCCAGCGCTTGCACGGGTCGCGTGGCGGAGCGACTGTCGCCTTCTGCTCGGCGGAAACTGCCATCGGGCTTCTGCATGGCCAGCAGCGAACCGGCGAGGCGATCGCGCTCGGCTTTCAGGTCGGAAGCGCCGGGTGTTTCGAGCAGGGCGAGCAGCGTCATGGCGGATGAAGCACTGTCCAGTCGAATACTGGGGGCGCGTTGAGCGGGTTTGGCGGGGCTGGATGGGGGGGCTGGCTTATCGCGGGTGCCAAGCAGGTCGCGGGTGATGGCGATCAGGCCGAGCCTTGCGGCGGCGGCAAGGTGGGCGGCCCGGTCTTCCC
>JANQFT010000148.1 GCA_028277685.1 Phycisphaeraceae bacterium | reverse complement strand
CTACGGCGGCAAAATAAGCTGAGTGAGTCGGCTCTCCAGGTCAGCCAGATAAGCATGAGGATTTTGACGGAAGCGGCGCTGCAAGATGCGTTTGTATCGATTTGCCGCCAACGCACTTCGTAGTGATCGCCACTCAACAATAGATGCTGGCATCAGATCAGCAGCGGTAAAGAGACGCAGGCGTGTCATGACAGCCGCGACAATGCGGACGGAGCCACGAATGACGAGCGTGGGCGAAGCGACCTTGCGCCCGGTAATACGCCGTTCGAGATAGCGATGTTGTCCGAAAAGATGTTCAAGGTCGTTGTTGGTGCGCGGCAGATCAGGGATATCGTAGCAGTGGAATAAGCCAGGCCAGTAGCTGCGTGTGACCTTGAGGAAATGAGCCACAGCATCTGCGAGCGTATCACTGTGGGGTCGCCAGCGTGTCATCGCTCCCACCAACCCGATGAAACGGCGCTGCACCTGTTTGCCGCTCAAGCCTGCGGTATTGTCCAGGATGTCAGCGGCGGTGTGAACCCAACGGTAGGCTATCTCAATGGGTGACCATAGGTGAGCGGTGCGTTGTAGGCCGCGACTTAGCAGCGTTTCGAGGCGGATCAACTCGGCTGGCAGCCCCCTTTTTCCCGCATCCGGGTTAGACTCTCAACAATTGCGATGAACCGCTCACGTAACCGCAACCCTGAGGCCACAAGGGGCGGTCGCCTATCATCAGTGATGGCACTGCGCACTGCCTGACAGTAATCGTGAATAATCGCGCCCATCTCATCGTCGCGCTTGGTGGCTTTGCGCTCGAGTGGGCGAATCTCGCGTACCTGCTTTTTGAGCGGCTTCTTGGCATGACGATCCGCTTCGTAAATGGGGCGAGCGGCTTCCCTCAGATAATGGAAATGGCATAGACCATGTGGGATACCAGGGAACGACTTGGCAATGGCTTTGCGCACCGATTGCTGCCCATCGCTGACAACCCCCACGACCGGAACAGGCAGCACCTGTTTGACCTCGTCCAGCAGGCCCGACAGGTCATCCCCGGATGACGACAACAGCGCCCGGGCACACAGTACCTCACCTGACACACACTCCCGCACCACCCACAACACCTCATGCCCCACATCGGGTTGTAAACCGTCTACTGCCAATACCCCATACCCCTGTTGCTTGAGAACCTGATGAACACGCTCATTGGCTTGCAACGATAGGGCCACCAACTCGTCGTAGCGGTCTAACTGATTGGTCACGCTGCGCTCACTGATGACTACTCCCTGCTCGCGCAAGAAGGCGTGGATTTCGCCCACCGTTTCGTGGTGCCGATAACGCCGATTTCCAATAACGGCCAGTACATCCAGTCCGAACTCGTGCTTTGGCAGTGCCCAGCCGCCCTCACATTCCGGGCGATACGGCTTGTGGTAACGCTCACAGTCCCGGTTCTGACAGCGACGAATTCGTAACCGTAGTTTCACGACATCTGTCAGCATGACGATGATGCGGGTGTTCTCGTAATCGACCCACATTGGCTTTCCGCAGTTCGGACAAGCTGTAGCCATACAGTCCAACACTTCGGTACGGGTCGGGTCGGGTTTAGGGTTTCTTCGTGCCATGTTCAGCCTCGCTCACATCTGTCAACTTCAGCTTACCTCAAACCAGTCTATTTTGCCGCCGTAGTTTTTTTCCCATGTACCTATGAAGGAATGAAACGATGAATCGCTTCGTAGACGTTATCTTGGAAGGCTTCGTTTTCCAAATCAGCGAAGAGCGTGGCTTGATCAACGATTTCACCCGTTGCCCCCCGTTTACTGGCATAAAAACGCCCGCTTCTGTAGCTGTCATCCAACACGGCATCGACATAACGTTTTGCACCCGTCTCCAAACTATGGAATACTCCCAATCTACGCAGCACATTGTTCACGATGAACCTCATGAAAGCAGGTGCGTCGTTAAAGACATTGGTACCAGCCGTGCCACCGGGACTCATGCTCACAAACCGAATATTGAGGTATTTGCGCGCCAGTGATGACATCCACATCGTCCCGACATATTTGACGAGTCCATAATCAGCCCCTGGATTGTAGGAGTCGCCCCAAAAACTACCATCGATAATCGAGGCGAATTCGTCAACCGAGGAGGTCGCCAGGTGTGGTTTCGATTGACCGGGCATGCCCCTAACCCCTTCGGAGCTGGAGAAGACAGCCACTTGCGTGAGCTTATCGGCTGCGAGCAATGTCTCTAAGAGCACGACATGACCCAGCACATTCGTGGCGAAGACATGCGTCACACCGTCTTTGGTTTTCGCACCTGGCGTTGAGCCGCCGATGCCACCCGCATTCATAATGAGCGCATCAATGGGTTCGTCAATCGTGTTCGCAGCGGCGTGTGCGGTCTCTAAATCCATCGTATCCATCAGAACAATCTCGAAAATACCGCGTCCCGTTGCTGCAATGAGGTCTTGCTTGGCGGCTTCGGCACGTTCGGGGTTGCGAGCAACCATGTAGACGGTCTCCGTCTCAGAACGTAATGCGAATTGTCGCGCACTATCCTTGCCCAGACCGCTATTTGCCCCAGTAATCATGACTCGCTTAATCAAGGCGTTGCCCTCCCAATTAGGAATAGATTTCACTGTCCTTTGTGTTGAAGTCATTACGTCTCCTTGTTTATATCGGATGATAACGGGTTCAAGGGACAATTCAGATCATTGCGCCTCTGGTTTAAGTGCGACCACGGCCCGTTGTCGAAAGAGCATGTCCATTTTGGGGTTCCAGTTGTCTTCTTCGCGGGCATGAAGCACGAGCCAACCGGCGTCTTCAAATAACCGTTTCAGCTCAAAATCTTCAGGAAACCAAAAATCATCCGGGTCATGTGGCAAGCGTCCACGTGTCGACAGCACACAAATTCCGCCGGGGCGAACCTTCGACTGCCAGGTTCGGATGTGGGCGTGGGGATCGGGCAGCAGATGGGCGACATAACTTGCTACCAGCAAATCAGCCCCTTCGGGAATCGCGTAGTCGCGCAGGTCTGCAACCACTAATTGCGCTGCCAACGAATTACGTTCGAGCTTCTGTCGGATCAGTTCAATTCCAGAGGGAGCAGCATCCACTGCCAGCACATCGAATCCATGCGCCGCTAAGTAGAGTGTGTGGCGTCCATCGCCCGCACCGATGTCGATGGCACGTGCAACGCTTTCACCGTAACGATCACGGTAGGCGTCTACGGCAATCTGAATCTCACGTCCAACATCGCCCTGTAATGGCTGCTGATCTGCACTGCTCTGTTTAAAGCGGTCTTCCCACTGCTGGTAGCCTCGCGAGAATATGTCGTCAGTCAAACCTCTTCATCCTGTCTCAATTATGGTTGTGCATAGCGTTATAGTCGTCGGACGCACTTTGTCGAAAAATAATAGGACACCGCCACTGCGTACCGAGGCGCAGTGCTTTGTGTCCTATTGATC
>JANQFT010000594.1 GCA_028277685.1 Phycisphaeraceae bacterium | reverse complement strand
CTCGGCCACGCCTCACCGCGCCAGTTTCAACGACCTGGCCATGCTCAACACGATGCTGCTGGAAGCCGACCCTGCGGAACTCGATGCTATCGACGGTATGCAAGCCATTGAGAACAGACTCGAAGCGGCCTACACCGATCACTTCCGCAACGTCCTGCCGGTTCGTGCGCAGCGCAAACGGCAGATCACCGAGTTAATGCCCTGCCCGTTGACTACTGCGCTGATGCAGGGCGGGATCGACCGCGCACGCGACTACATGGCCGACATGCCCTACCAGACGCCCTGTATCTATACCCGCGGTTTGTCGAATGCCGCCAATTCGCTGTCGGCGATCAACACATTGGTATTCGAGGAACAATCTCACAAGTTGAGCGACCTTGTCGCGGGCATGCGTGAGAACTGGCCAGACGAAGCATTGTGTGCACACCTTACCGACACACCAAAATGGGGCAATGATAACGACCAGGCCGATCAATGGGCGCTGCGGCTTGTAGGGCTGCGTCGTCGGGCAGTGAAGCGTGTGGAACAGAAACTGGAACTGCCGCACCACGTTGTTTGCCATGTTGTACGCAGCCTCCATCACATGGATGGTAAGTGGATCACCGCATCGCTGGACGGCCGCCGCGCGGGCGAGCCAGTCGGCGACAGCATCGGCGCAGTATGCGGCACGGCCACAACCGGACCGACGGCAATGCTCAACAGCGTGCTCAAACTTAACGCTGCGCGAGACTTTGACGCAGGCTACAACCTGAACCTGACGCTTCCTCCGGCGCAGGCGGCGCCATCTGTCATCAAGGCACTGGCCGAGGGTTTCTTCGGCGCGGGCGGACAGGAGTTGCAGATCAACGTCCTTGATCCCGCACAACTCCGTGACGCACGTGAACACCCCGAACGCCACCGTGATCTGGTAGTTCGCGTCGCAGGACTATGCGCTCGTTTCATTGAACTTTCTGATGCTGAACAGATCGAACTGATCGAACGCGCCGAAGCAGCGTGCCACACTCGGTGAAACTGAACTATGGATACCCAAGCCATTGTCTGTATCGCGGAAATCGCGATTGTGGGTCAATCGAGGCGCAAATCGGCAAACGCCTCTCTCGCCATTTCAAGTGGTGCGTTTGGGGTGAGACCAGGCGGATTGAATGCCAAGGAAGTGGGCCTGCTGCTGCCAGTCGAAGTTACGGACAGCGTAAACCGGTTCTGCATCGTTACCAATGGATGCAGATGACCGGTGGGTAAGTGAGATTCGGATAGTTGGTGAGCCCACCGATACAGGACGGAGTTCGGCGCGGCTTGTTAAGACGAATATGAATGCGATGAGAATCATCGCTTCACGCGACATCACCACAATACCACATCAAGCATGCTCCACACCTGACCTGCAAGTTCTCGGTAAAACCCGGAAATTTCTGTGGTATTGCGAACGGTTTGTAACGATAGATATTGATGGTGTGCCAATTTGCTGCCGATGGCTTGGTGCAAGTTTTTCCTGCAACATGAGACGGCGTACAAGCCCGCATCATGCTGCAGTGAATAGACGTCACCGCTTCCAAATACCGGGGGATAACATGTCATTACGAACAAAGATACTGAGCATTGCGATCATGCCAGCGCTGGTCATCACAGGGTTGTTCGTCGTCAGCAAAACAATTATCGGCCAGCAAAAACACGATGGCCTAATCATCAATCTGGCTGGGCGCCAACGCATGCTCACGCAAAAGATGAGCAAGGAACTCGTGTTGTTCAGCCAGTCAGCAGCCTCAGGCGAACCCACTGAGGCAATTGCTGCTCAAGTGATCGAAACAGCTAAAGTGTTTGATATGACACTCATCGCATTGCGTGATGGTGGCAAGGCACCATTATCTTTTCGCCTAAATGATCAGACGAAATACAGTGATTGCCCCGCCGCCACAGGCCGCATCCATGAACAGCTTACGGCAGTGACAACTCGTTGGCAGCAGTTCTACGGGCATGTGAACACCGTCATCAGGGGCAAGGATGAAAGCGGCCAAGTACTCGACAAGGTGATGTCGAGCAATCTGGCTTTATTGAAAGACATGAATACCGCCGTTGTAATGATGCAGACCAGCGCTGAGAAAAAGCTTGGATTTCTGCTGACAGTCCAAGTCATTGGCATCATCATCGCCGGCATGTGTGTTGCGTGGTCATTGTTTCTTGTGCTGAACATCACCAAATCGCTGAACGAGGTGATTGCCAGACTCACCGAAGGATCCAACCAGGTTGCCAACGCTTCGGAGCAAATATCGACCGCTTCAGCTTCGCTCGCAGATGGCGCTTGCAGTCAGTCGGGTGAACTGGACACCATTGCAGATGGTTTATCAAAGACCTCGACCCAGGCAACAGGCAATGCTGGTAGAGCTGAACAGACAAACGCATTGGCTGAGCAAGCCAGACAATCTGCACAGGAGGGCACCGAGTCCATGGCCAAAATGAATTCGGCGATTGAGGACATCCAGCAAAGTGCCCAAGATACCGCCAGTATCGTAAAAGTGATTGATGGGATTGCTTTCCAGACAAATATGCTTGCGCTTAATGCGGCTGTCGAAGCGGCGCAGGCAGGTGATGCAGGACGGGGGTTTGCCGTGGTGGCTGAGGAAGTAAGAAGTCTTGCGATGCGGTCTGCTGATGCGGCAAGAAATACCACCAAGATGATAGAAGCGGCCACACGCAACGCCAACAATGGTGTTGATATCGCTGCTGAAGTTGAGAAGACACTGGTAGGTATTACCGAAGGCATTGGCAAGACCTGCGCCCTGACCAACGACATCGCCTCTGCAAGCAAACAACAGGCTCAGAGCATTGAAAATATCAACAAGGCGGTGGAGCAGATGGGAATTGTCGTCCAAGCCAACGCGGCAACGGCAGAACAGTCTGCCAGTGCATCAGAAGAACTCAGTAACCAGGCGGCTGAATTGGACTACATTGTCGGGCACATGGTCGCACTGGCGCACGGAGAAGACGCGACAGCTAGCGATACTGAAGCACAGGGAATAGGATGCAACCCATCTTCCAGCAGACCCTCGCTATCACTACGGCGATGGTTCGACCGGATGCCACTGCTTGGGAGCAAGTCACATCACGCCGCTTGACAGCCAATCAGCGTTGATGCTGAATGACACGCCTTCGTGTGTATGCAGGGCTCGAACCGACTTTTTTGAGAAAGAGACACCGATACGATGACCGCTGTTTTCGTGTGGTGCCCCGGCTTGCATAAGGTTTCAATGAATGGATCGCGCAGCGAATACCGGCTTACGCTCTTGCAAAAATCCGTAATCTGTTCGGGATCTGGATCAGCGAGACCGATGCTTACGGAGGGTTGGATGGTCCCTGGTTGGTATTGTCACCTGCAGGTTTCCAGGTCATGCCTAAGCGATAGTCCGTTGCCTGAAACCTTTGCTCCACGAAAGCGGCGTGACCATCAAGGTAGCCAAAGTTTGCGCCCGTTTCGACATGGAGATTCTGACGGAGTTGCCCAGTGCCGTCCGATTTAAAGAACTTGGACAACTGATAGTATGGGGTGTAGGCATCCCAACCGGTCGAGCCATCAAAGAAAGTCGGGGTCTCAGATGGGCGATCAAACTCGGTGCTTCTTCTGGCACGCATGGTTTGCCCCTTCCACTTGGGCGAACCATCATTGTTCATGCCGGTCCAGTACCCGAAGTGGCCGTTGAGTGGATAAGAACGATGCAAAACGTGGTTGACTTTGACCTTTTTGGCCATGGTCGTGCAACGGCGGTAGCCATCGAGTTCCGTTACTTCCTGATCGAGAAACTCGGCCAACGTGTATGACCAAGGCGTCTTCTTCCACTGACCGGCATTATTTTTGAAACGATTGATCGACAGCATATACACGCCACGATGTTCCTGTGCGTATACCTGCATGAACACGCCTAGTTGCCTTTGGTTAGCCAGGCAGCGTACCTGCTGAGTGACATCACGTGCTTTGTTTAGGGCCGGCAGAAGCAACGCGATCAGCAAGGCGATGATACTTACCACGACCAGCAATTCGACCAGCGTGAAGCCTGATGGTTTCACGTGCTTTTTCCTGGCCACGGTCATGGCAAAAACTCCTTCTGTGTATTGTAGTGGCGAGGGACTTCGCCCTCGCCACCCAACAAATGTATCGATCCGTTCACACGGTCATTTCATAGATTCATGACCGACGACAACGTCGCGCAGTAAGCAACAGTCCGACACCCACCATCGCCATCGACGCGGGTTCAGGAATGACTGTGTGAGGGACGACGTCCGCATAGGTCGTACCCATGCGAATATCATCCAAGGCGGTGTTTGCACCGATCTGCATCGCAAATCCAGACGCACCATCACCAGCGCGATTATCGTGGTTGCGGCTGTAGGTGATGCCTGCCGTACCAGGATCAAGCAGCGTCATGTCAGGGTTGACCCAAATCTTGATGCGATCTTCCAGGGTACCGTTGTTGTCGAATACATCGGCCAACCCCACCACAAGGTAAGTCTCATCTTTGTTGATGGAGATTGAGCCGCTGGTGGTATTGTTGACATGGGCTTTGATGGCAATGTTTGTATTGCCCGTGTTATCGATCTGGATGCCCCACATCAGATTGCTGTTGGAGGAATTGTTGAACGAAGCGCCAGCACGCAAACGTGATCCCGTTCCAGTACTACTGACATTCAGCAGAAAACTGAACCATGTGGGGCTGCTTTGATTGGCAATCGGCCGGCGGGTTGCAGTGCCGCCGCCACTTCCTGTGGCCTGAAGGCCTCCACCAACATTCAGGGATGCGGTGGCTGTGGCGTACGTCAATCCACCAGTTTCGAGGCTACCGTCGCCACCAGTCCATCTCGAGCTCCACGATCCTGCCGTGGGCCCTTTCTCGCGATTGGTGCCACTGGCGATGGTTTGCGACACGTCGTAGGCCGATCCACCGGTGTCCAGAAAGCTTTCGTGTACCAACAACGATGCCTGAGCTGCTCCAGCGACTGCAATCATGATCAAGAAGGCTGTGATCCGTTGCATGGTATTTCCTCCGCATGCATTTGAAGTGTTAACTATCTCTCCGATTACCGACCCAGAACGGGCCTTGCCCAACATGGGCGAGCCAGACCCCAAGGCACCACAACTGTGCCGCATGGGCGGCAACCGTTCTATACTCATGTGTGATAAAAACTCGCCACTACGCGCAAAGACACATCAGACATAGATAGTCTCAGGGCAATGGAAACGGATATTGAGTCTGTTCAGATGCCTCACATTGCGCTTTTCGTGCATAATGCGTACTGGATGGGTATAGACCATGGCCACCTCCAGCCGCCATAGTTAATGTGACACCGATGCGACTGTCCGCTTTTGGCCGGTTATCGAGGCAATGTTGCCGGCAACACATACGGGCTTCCCGGGGAGCCGACTGAGTTTAGATCAACCTGACTCGCCACCTGGCGAGGAGTTGCGCAGCCATGTCCAGTTATCCCAGCCTCACCCAGACACACACACCGGTCGATGCCACCCCCCCTGCGGCACTGGCCAAACATTTACCAACACCACCCAGCAAGCCGCTTCGGATCGGTGTGATCGGCGTGGGGTTCATCGCCCAGCGGTGCCATCTGCCTGCGCTGGCCATGCTTCAGTCGATGGGTTGGCCGGTTGAAATTACCGCGCTTTGCGATCGCAACCTTGAGCGACTCGATCCATCCGTGATCGCGTTACCTCAGGCATCGCGCTTTGACGAAGCAGAAACGTTGCTCAGCAATCACAACTTCGATGCGTTGATGGTGTTCACCTGGCCCCCTACCACCCACCAGATCACGGAAGCAGCAATCCAGCGCGGTATACCGGTGCTGGTAGAAAAACCCGTCGCCCATGATGCCAAAACCCTGGAACGTTTACACATGTTTTCTCTACAGCAACGCGTTCCGGTGCAGGTTGCTTACAACCGCAGGCATCAGGCGCTTGCGGGGCTGTTCACACGCGAAATCAAACACCTCTCTGAGGTGCGTCAAATCCGAGCGCGCCTGCTTCGCGCAGAGCGTAGTGAACCAATGTTCTTTGAAGATGTGACCGTGCACCTGCTTGATTTTCTTGATGCACAATTTGGACCTCTGAAAGTTGCGCATGCACAGTGGGATGTTGGCGACAGCGTCAAGACATTACCTGCAGGTCTCACCGCCAATCTAATCAGCGCGGATGAGGTAAGCATCGATATCGACGTGCGACCGGCGGTGGGACGCGTCCTGGAGCGTGTTGAAGTGATTGGTAACGGGTCGAGCGTTCAGCTTGACTACCCACCACTGCTGCGTGAGGGCAACTATTCTGCTTTGACTGTGTTTCGTAGTGATTTGAAGGATGGCGTGAGTTACACATCCACTCAGGGACAAAGCGTGCTGTATGCATGCGGTTTCCTCAAGCAGATGGCCAGCTTCCTTTCGCTTGCTGCCGGCGATACCCCGCAGGCCACACCATCACTGATCGATGCGGCTGCAGTTTGGCGTCTGTTTGAAGACCTGCGTTCAGCCCACTGGCACTGAGCAGCATGTCTCACGATTTTGGTGAACTGATCGTATCACCGCGCAAACTGCGTCGAAACTGCAGTGGTGTCATGCCTGTCTCGTTGCGGAACATCTGCCCGAATCGCGACTGACTGCTGAAACCTGCTTCGGCGGCAACCTGTGTGATGCTCATGTTGGTTGCCAACAGCTTGCGCGCCGTTTCCATGCGTGTACGCCCGATCTCGTCACGTGGCGTGCGGCCTGTCTCTCTGCGAAAACGTAACTCCAGCGCACGGCGGGATAGACGGACGTGCGAAGCAACTTCCGTGACCGTTAACCCTTGCGTGGCGCGTTGACGAATCAGATTGAGCGCCGCCACCACCTTGCGGTCTCCAAGGGCGAACACATCAGATGAACGCCTGACTTTCAGTTCACCCGGCGGAAGCATGATCGGCTGATCCGGTACGGCTTCACCGGCAATCAACTCATCCAGAAACGCCGCTGCGCGATATCCAACACGCTCAAGCCCCAACGCAACACTGCTCAGTGAAGGCGTGGTCAGTTCGCACAAGTGTTCATCGTCGTCTGCGCCGACCACCGCCACCTGGTCAGGAACGTCCAGCGAAGCCTTCCGACAGGCACGAACCACAGCACGTGCAACCACATCGTTACTGGCCATCACACCCAACGGCTGCGGCCGTTCCTTGAGCCATTGTGACAATGGTTCAAGATGCTCTTCGGTCAACCAGTCATCTCCCATGTTCTGGGTGAACCAGTACACCTCGACATTGCAGTCACTTTCTGCGGATCGTTCCCTGAAGCCCTGCCATCGGTCACGAGCAAACTGTGGACGGTTGGGACCAACAAATGCCATGTGTTCAAAACCGCGTTCGAGCAAGTGGTCGCCCACCATGCGCCCGGCGGCATAGTTATCCGGCACCACCGCTGGGAATTGCGGCATGCGATAGCGGCTGGCCGACACATTGATAATGGGAAGCTTACAACCCTGGAGTTGCTCACCCATCTCATCGGTGCTGACCCGTGCAATCACGCCAGAGTAGCCGGACAGGTCGGGAACACGATGTGGATCACGCCAAGCGTCGAATTCCGTGTTCCAATGCGGATGTAGCCGAAGGTAGTCCAGAATGCCATCAAGAACGCGCCGACCATAAGAGTCAGGCGTCGCTACAAGCAGTGCAACATGGAGACCGGAGACAGACATTGCGCTAAACGTATAGATAATCTATATTATGAGTATAGAACTGTCAACTTCTCTGCGACAAAATTGATGCATATTCAACGCTCATGAGGAGTGACATCCACAATGACCATCCACCCCACCACCCCACGCGCCATCCACATCAACAAGCTGCTTGCCGGTCTCGTCCTGTTGCTCATGTCGTCTTCGGCTTGCCAGGCTACTACGTATCACCTCAGCCCCGACGGTGACGATGCGGCGACAGGCACGACGTCTGAATCCGCATGGAAAACCATAGCCAAGGTGAACAAGCAGACGCTGCAGCCCGGAGACCAGATCCTTTTTCAGCGCGGCGGCACTTGGATCAACGAACGCCTTTTGATCACTGCCTCCGGAACAAAAGATAAACCCATCATCATCGGCGCTTACGGCAAAGGACAAGCGCCGGTGCTAAGCGGTGCAATCGACATCAGCGACCCCGCAGCATGGCGTGATGACTCGCAGCTTGGCAAGAACTTGTGGTCCACACCTGTCACCGGGCTGGAGAAGAATCAACCCCGCCAGATTTACATCGAGGGCAAGCACGCGCACGACTTCTTCACCGAAGCAACTTACGACTTCAAGCTGAACACTCAGAACGATCCATCCAAACTGGACGCTCGCAGCAAGTGGTGCTGGAAAGAAGGGCGCCTCTACATGTATTGCGACCAGAATCCCGCCACGAAGTACAAGCGCATCGAAGCCCAGCGCCAGAACCAGGTGATCAAGATCGCGGGCAATCACGTACATGTGCGTGATCTAAAATTGGTCAAAGGTCGTAATAGTCTGTCCATCTGGGGCAACCACAACCGCGCAGAGAATCTGACCGTCACCCTTTCTTCTCAGAACGGTATGGAAACGCGTGGCAAAGCCAAGTACAACTTCTTCACCAAGTGTCGCTCAATCAACAACGGCAGCTACAAACAAGCCAAAGGCGGCGCGGAAGGCGGCTACACCGGCATCGGCCATGCCATCAAGTTCTGTCAACGCTCTAACTCCAATCGCGTGACCCACTGCGAACTCAACGGCAGTATGGAAGACGCAGTGCAATCACAAACCAACGGTGCGCGTGACTTGAAAACCGCCAACGTGATTGAAGATTGCATGATGCTCGATTCAGAAGAAAACGCAGTCGATCAGAAGGCTGGGGCTCTTGTGTTCCGTCGCTGCGTGATGACGATCAACCCAGGCTACGACGGTTTGCATCGACACGAAACATTGGGTTTAAAGAACTGGCATCCGGTCTGGCTGGAGAACAACCGCATCTACTCCGCACCCGGCACTTCAGGCGCGAAAGCTGAGAAAGGTTGTACCGTCACCTCGCGCGGCAACATGTATCTTTTCGCACCAATTGGCAAATGGGGCAAAAAACATACTGGTCGCGGATGGAATCTGTCAGGCGTAGGCAATGGATCACTGTTTGAGAATGACTTAATCGTCGGGGGTGGGGCAAACTACCTTATCCAATACAAAGGGCGAAATGTCACTTTCCGTAACTGCACGCTTATACCGGCAAAAAAGAAAAGCGCGATTGCCGCATCGGGTAAGAACGAACTGAACCTTGAAAATTGCGTGCTGGCAGGCAATGATTGGCCGGTGTTGTGGGTGGTCAAGGAAACGCAAGTCACCGTTAAGGGCAACGTGTACTTCCATGGTGATAATAAGAAGGCCCTGGTGGTCTTCAAGCAAAAAGACAACTACGACACGGCAACCATCACTAATTTCGATGCAACCGCCATCGTGGCCGACCCGGCGCTCACCAGCGAGAATCATTACGTGCTTCCGAAAGATCACCCCGGCTACGGCCGCGGCTGGCCAGGCCCATCGGTCAACATGCCCCCTGCCCCAAAAGCCAAGCCTGTTCGTTCGGCGTCCGCCACGGTACGCTAAGCAATACAGACATCGAATTCAGACCTTCATTCAATCTGTGAGCACCGATGACTGTACGCGCACTTGTGCTTGGCCTCGGGCTTGGACTGATCATCTCATCTGTCACGTGGTTCAATGATCGCGTCGCACATCAGACGCAGTTCATCGGACATCTACTGCCGGCGTCAGTGTATGGCGTGATGGTGCTGCTGCTGTTGAGTAACCCGGTTTGGCGATTAATCCGGCGTTCGTGGCAGCTCGGTGCTTCCGAACTCGCGGTGATGGTGGCCATCGCGTTAACCGCATGCGGGTTTGCCGGATCAAACCTGATGCGTTACATACCGGCCACCACCACGGTACCGGCACACTTGGCCCAAACCAATCCGGCCGCCAGGTCAACGTTCCTGCTGAACTATCTGCCGGGTGCGACCAGCGAACTCGCCCCAGGACAGGTTTATGATTGGCCAAAACTAGTGGCCGCCGTCGAGGACGCCCGGAAGACGCAGCCCGATGGACCGGTGGGCAGGCTGTACACGCAGGCAAGTCGCTGGGAACAGGTCGTGTGGGATCAGGCCATCGCGGATGTGCAGCCCAACACGCGTCAGATCGGTCAACTGACTGCAGCCATCAACCACGTGTTGCGCGGCGGGGAAGGCGATCAAACTACACAAGCAGATTCAGAGCACATCGCGACAAACCGCGCCGCTTTGGTCAAAGCCCTACCTGATCTGATCATGCCCGTCTCATCTGGCCAAGGCGCATTGGTCATCAACACTGATAACGATGAGGACGTCTATGGCCCAATCGTCACTGGCCTGGACACCGGCAAACTGCTTCCGGTTGATGCCGTTCCGTGGCACGCCTGGCGAGGCACGCTGAAACTGTGGATCGGCACCGCGGCATTGCTGGGCATCGCTGTGATTGCGCTGACCATGATTGTTCATCCGCAATGGTCGCGGCGAGAGATGCTGCAGTATCCCATTCCACGCTTCGTGGCAGAGATTACCCGCACGGATGAAGACTCCGCCCTGCCGACTATCATCCGTCAGCGTATCTTCTGGGTGGGTTTTATTCTGGTGGTGCTCCTGCATGTGATCAACGGACTGCATGCCTGGTTCCCGGAAGTGCCGCGCATCCAACTGCGTTTCGACTTTGGACCACTGCGACAACTGTTCCCCAATGCCACACAGGTGTCTACTTCGCACACGGTTTTTTATCCGCGTATCTACCTGGTGGCGGTGGCGTTTGCGTTCATGCTGAACCGGTCGATTTCCGGCACGTTGGGGTTTGCGCAGATCATCTTTCTTGCCGCAGGCTCGATCTTCATCGCTAACGGTTATCCCGTTGAATACAACAAGTTCACCCCCAATAAGATGAACCTGCTTCGATTTGGCGCTTACGTCGGCATGGCGGTGATGATTCTCTACGCCGGCCGCACTTATTACCGCAATGTGATCCTGGCTGCGATCGGATGGAAACGCGGTAAGGAGACTCCGGCTTACGCACCCTGGGCCATGCGTATCGTGGCGGTCGCCATCGTGTTGGCCATCGCCCTACTCACCACCAGCGGCATGTCCCCATTGATGGCAACCATTCTTGTTGGACTGTGTATGCTGATCTGGCTGGTGATGGCGCGGGTCGCTTCCGAGACTGGCACCATTTTGCTCGCAGGACCGTTCCTCCCACTGGGTGTGTTGCCGGCCCTCATCGGTATGGAAAGCATCGGCCCAGCGCACATGCTGCTGCTAGCCATCGGCGGCATGTTACTCGTCGGCGACCCCAAAGAATGCCTTGCGTGCTTCATCTCTCAAGGGCTGAAAATCGCAGACGATGCGGAGGTCAAACCGTCCCGCATCGCACCATGGATGGTGGGCCTACTGGTGGTGGGGCTGGTCGTCGCCACCATCATCACCGTCACGCTTGCCTATGAGCACGGCATCGACCAGCGCGATGGATACGCTTCCCGCATGGTGCCCGAGAGGATGATCAATGAAGGTGCACGTGTGATCAGCGATATGACGGCGCGCGGCACGCTGCAGTCATCCGTCGCCATGTCCGATCTTGATCGTCTTGCCAACCTGAAACCTGAGTGGGCGGGTGTAGGGTGGGCGGGCATCGGGATGATGCTGGTCATCGGCACGGCGGTGGCGCGGATGCGCTGGACGTGGTGGCCGCTTCATCCAGTGCTATTCGTCGTGATCGGCACTTGGGGGGCAGGCATGCTCTGGTTCTCATGCATGCTTGGCTTCATCGCCAAAACAGCTTGCGTTGGCCTGGGGGGCACGCGCGCGTATCACCAAGTGTTACCGCTGGCGATCGGTGTCATCGCGGCTGAACTTACTTCCGGGCTTGGCTGGACGATCATTGGCTGGATATACCAGTTGGCCACCGGCCTGCCACCCGCGACATACACCGTCTTCCCTTGATCAGCCGACCAATTGTTTCTCCGCTTCCACGCACAAGTTCAAGCCAGATTCATTCGGAGCCGCATCCTCTGCATCGGGCTCGAAGAAGTGCATGCGGTCGCTGTTCAGATAGAACACCGCATCAGAACCTGGTTCAAGCCGGTTGTGCGCTTCCACACGTGCCACAATGTGATCGTGAACTTCGGTCGCCAGGTAGACATCCATCTTGTCACCCAGCGGTTCGAACACGTTCACCTTGACTTTCAGTTCGTTGCCTTGTTGACCTTCAAACGGATGCTCACTCATACCCTCGGGTCGCACACCCAACACCACCGGTGAACCGACTTTACTTTGCAGGCCTGGTGCGGCCCAATCCGGCACGGCAAACTTCTGTGTGCCCTCGTCAAACCACAACTGGCCACCCTCTTCAATCACCTTACCGTTGAAGAAATTCATCGGTGGCGTACCGAGGAAGCCAGCCACGAAGCGATTCACCGGGTGACGATACACCTCCAGTGGCGAACCCACCTGCATGATGTAACCATCTTTCATCACCACCACGCGATCACCCAATGTCATCGCCTCTTCCTGATCGTGCGTGACGTAAACCGTCGTCGTCTGCAAACGCATATGAAGCTGCTTCAGTTCCGCACGCATCTGCACGCGCAATTTCGCATCGAGGTTGGACAACGGTTCATCGAACAGGAAGCAGGCGGGATCGCGCACGATCGCGCGACCAAGCGCGACGCGCTGACGTTGACCACCGGACAACTGCTTCGGTTTACGGTCGAGTAGATCCTCGATACCAAGGATATCCGCCGCTTGGCGCACCTTTTCGTCGATCTGGGGCTTGGGCATCTTGCGCAGCTTCAGTCCGAATGCCATGTTCTTGTACACGGTCATGTGCGGGTAAAGCGCATAGTTCTGGAAGACCATGGCGATGTCGCGGTCTTTGGGCGCAACATCGTTAACCACGCGATCACCAATGCTGGCGATGCCGCCGGTAATTTCTTCCAGGCCAGCGATCATGCGCAGCGTGGTGCTTTTGCCGCAGCCGGATGGGCCGACGAACACCACGAACTCGCGGTCGGCAATATCAAGGTTGAAATCATGCACAGCCTCGAAGCCGTTGGGGTAAACCTTCTTGCCGTGTTCAAAGAATACACGAGCCATGGACTATCCTTTCACCGCGCCGAGCTGAATGCCCTTCACGAGGTACTTCTGAAGAACCACAAAAATAATGATCATGGGCACCACGCTCATCGTGACCGCCGCCATCAG
>JANQFT010000537.1 GCA_028277685.1 Phycisphaeraceae bacterium | reverse complement strand
CGGAAGCGTAACGGTCGGGGAACCGCTCCGCTACTACCTTGGCCACACGGTTCACGACATAGAACACCCGTTCGCTTGTGTCACCGATCTTGGTGCACGCAGTACACTCGCAATGTCCCGCTCCGTCGGCTGGTTCGGCCGAAATCGCAAAATTACCAGGATCGTTTGGGGCGCGAGCGACGCGGCGGGCCAGTTCCTCAACCCGATCCTCGACGTAGAGCTTCATCAGCGCTTTGTTGGTCACACAGTGTTTGGCATGCGGACTGAAGGCGACGCGTTTGCCGTCAACCAGTGCAAGCATTTCTGGGTTGGCTTCCAGGATCTCACGGTGGCGTTGATTGAATATTTCGCCTGCGTGGCCGCCGATTTTCTCGGGGCCGCCGTATCCCTGTCGCCGCATCCATGCTCGCCAGTCCGCTTGTGCGGTCATATCAGGATCGAGACCAAGTCGACCGCCAAACCCTCCGTTGCAGAAGAAGCGACGGGTGAGGATACCCGGCTCATGTACCGCGTCGATCGCCAGATCAATCCGACTTCGCTTGGGGGTGACTTCCCAGTTTGCGCCAGGCATAAGCCACTCGACGCCAAGTTCTCGCAGGTAGCCGTAAATCCCATGCGAGAGCGCAGACTCAGTGCGGCCCGTGATTGTGACGGGTTGACCGAGCTTGCCACGGATGTGGTATGCCTCGCGGTTCCGGCCTTCCAGAGTCGTATCGACGACCTGACCATCACCCAGTAATTTCAAAATGACACTCGGCCGATCACCGTCATTTACGGTTATGGTGCGACCTGTCATCTTGTGCAACTGTGAACGGAGATCCTTGATCGCTTCACTTAATTGCTTGTTTGGCGCCTGTGGTGCTGTGACGTCGATCTTCTTGGCCCATGCTGAGCATGCCGTGCATGTTATGAAGCAGACGGCCAACAGGAGGCTGGCTTTGTGGAACGGATGCACAAATGAGTATGTGGCGATTTTCATAGTCAACTTCCGTTGCAGGACTCTTAAAAAGCTGATTCAAAGTCGATGTCGTACAGATCGACATTCGGTGGTTTGGTGACAATCAGGCACATACGGGCGGATCATCGCGGTTCTTTCTCGAGGGGCGCGTCAGAATCAGATTCGAGGTCATCGGCATTGACGTTTCCGATCACGCGGCCGTCGTCTGCGGTGTTGCGGTGCAACGTCGCCAGTCGTTTGAACATCTGCCGCAGGTCACGCACGCCGCCGATCGTGAACCATACGGTTGTGACCGCGCCCATGGCCATGGCCATGATGACCTTGGTGATGAAGAAATAGGTGGCCCACCCATCGGATGTAAACCGAGAGAAGGCGTTGTAGATCAAGGCGAAAAGGAACAAACTGAAGATAGTCATACTCCAGCAGAACACGGAGACGGAGAGCACCTTGTCGCCCTTGGTGAAGTTCTCGTCGAAACCGAGAATCAGCCGCTGCCATTTCTTGGGTGGTTTGCGCTTGGGCTGATCGGTCGTGATGTTTTCTTGCTCGTTGGTTTCTTTCTCGGCTTCGCCCACTTCCTCCTCACGTGCATACTCACCACGGTGTAACATGCGTTGGAGGTTGTATGTTTCGCGGCAGGTCAGCAGTGATATGCCGATGTAGCTGCCGACCGCCCCGATGATCGTGATCAGGTAGATTTCCTGGCCGGTGATGGGGAACTTGTCGGGCGTGACTTCCCAGTAAACGAAGGGCAACATTTCACCCAGGGATTCCAGACCTTTGCTGAATGCCTCCAGCGTCTCGGGTGCATGCTCGGCGAGCCAAGGATAGATGTGGTCGGCCCAGCCCTGGGTGAAGACGAACCCGAGCACGGCAATGCCCGCGCCCACGATCATGGCAGCCCACGCGCCAGCAGTGGTGCCGCGTTTCCAGTACAACCCGCCGAGGATGACCGCTCCCGCCCCGCCGAGGTAGACGCTGCCGGTCAGCGCCATGAACATCAGGATGTAGGTCACCTGATTAAAGAACAGCGAGAAGATGAAAGCAAAGATCGCGACGCCGAGGATGCTGAATCGCAGCAGCCACATCTGCTTGCGTGGCGTAAATGGTTTCTTGCGGTTCGGCAGCACGATGTCCTGGATCAGGATGCTGCCCCACGAGTGCAGGTACGTGGTGTCGGTAGAGATCATGAGGAAGATCATGACGGCGAAGAACATACCAGTGACGCCGATGGGCAGGAAATGCGCGATCGCCACGGGTACGCGCATCTGATTCTGAAGTTGATCGGTCGATGCTTCGGTTTGTCCCCGGACGTCGGCGGCAAGCTGGGCCTCCACCGCCGCGGCGCCCTGCGAGAAGTCCGGGTGATTCATGTAAGTCCACGACGCGATGCTCAAGAGGATGAGCATTGCAGCAACCAACCCGCCTCGCCAGACACCCAATACCTTGGCCATCTTTTGTTCGTGAGGCGAGACGGCCGCAGCGTTATAGCCCTGACTGCCCTGCCACGACAGCCAACCGTAGACGTTACCGAGGATGCCGATCAGTACGTAACCGATGTTGAAGTCCTGCAACTTCTCGGTATCGAAGGGATTGAGCATACTCTCGCCGGGCGGTCGGAGTTGCATCGCCTCAGTCATCTGCGACCAGCTGAAGATCACGAAGATCGCGACCACGATCACCGCGTACATCCAGTAGCTAAACAGCGCGGCCACGCAGTCGGTTACCATCGTGGTAAGTTGTCCGCCCATGAAGACCACGATTACCGCGAGGGTGAGGAAGCCGAACATAAACAGCGCGAAAGTTGGTATGTCAGGCAGACCAGGGAACAGTGAAAGTTGCGCGGGTAAGCCGCTGTAGTGGACGATGAATCGAGCGCCGACGGCAGGAAAAATCGCAAAATTCAAGACGCCCGAAACCCAGCACAACAAGCTGGCGAAGATGCGCAACCGCTTGGAGTAGCGTATCTCCATGAACTGCCCCATCGTCATTGCTCGTGTTTCGCGGTAACGGTAAACCGCGAAACCCGTCAGCGTGACCAAGAGATAGATTGGCGTGGCGATCGCCCACCAGAAGCCGATCGCGAAACCGCTCTTGTAGAAGAACTGGAACTGGGCCACCATCGTGATCAGGCCCAAGCCGGCCTCGCCGATTGCGATCGTAAGCAGGTATCTGCCCGCCACACGCCCGCCGGCCAAGAAGTCGCTGACCGCCTTGACATGCTGCCTCGCCCGCCAGCCAATGAAGATCACCGCCGTGAGCGGAACGATAAGGATCAGCCAATCGATTAGATGCATTGAGATAACCCTCCGCGCAGAGATGAAAGGCTGGTCACGTCACCATCTTGGGTTCGATCGAAAATCGGCCAGGTCAGTTTTGGCATGTGTTGACGAATCTGTTCCCCTGCAAACCACGCGGTACTGCGATAACAGGGTGTTAAAGCGGATGATCGCATCACATCGCCTCCCTGCCTGAAGCATCGCCGGCAGACTTACCTTGCAGAGCAGACCATGCGTGCGTACAGGTCAAGGCATGAACTTGAGCGGTATCCAATCCAAGGTGTGTACTCAAGTGTTCCGATGCGCGTTGCATGGTCATGGCCGACCCCACAAGATGACTCCGGTCCGGTGCCCATACTGCTAGATCATCACCCACCTCGAGTTCCCATCGCGCGATTCGATGTCGTCCGGGTCCCAGTCCTGCCGCAGCCATCGCATCACTGACAATGATCGCACGATCGCCGGCCAGTTTGAGGTAGTTACCCAAAGCTGGGAAATTGACATGCACCCCATCCGCGATGAAGCACAGCCATAGGCGATCGGCGCAGGATAGCGCCCGCTGGATTGGGTTGTCATGGCGATGCAGATGCATGGGACAACCGTTGCCCAGATGTGTCCACATCGTTAGTCCGGCATCAATTGCAGCATCGAGTTCATTCAGATTCGCGTTGCTGTGGCCGGCCGACACCATGATGCCTTGATCGCTAAGCAAGCGCGTGACCCGTTGGCGATCATCACATTCCGGAGCAAGCGTCACCAGACGGGTCAAACCTTCAGTGGCGTCGAGCAAGCGTCGCATGACCTCTGGGTCTGCAGGCATGACGGCATCAATGGGGTGCGCGCCGACGAATCCCTGCTCACTACTGATGAATGGCCCTTCGATGTGAAGGCCCGCAATGACAGATGCCACGAATTCATCTTGTTCACGCAGTTCCACCAAACGACGCAGCCGATGGACCATGCGATCTTCTGTGTCGGTGATGATGGTCGCCAGCGCTGTGGCAACGCCATCGCGTTGCATTGCATGGCACGCGTGGTGCAGACCTTCGGCGGTCAGGTCATCGCTGTTGAAGTCGATGCCCCCGTAACCGTTTACCTGAAGGTCAACATAGCCAGTGGGAGGCGTGATCATGATGCGGCGGCTTTAGTCTCAGATGAAAGAAGAGAAGCTGCCGCTTCATCGAGGTAGATGAAGCAGTTCTGATGCTCTTGCAGGATTGACGCCGGCGCCAGGTTGCTGACTTCGCCTTCAAGGCAAGCCTGGACCGCTTTGGCTTTGCGCGTGTCTGGCACGGTTGCAACAATTGTCTTCGACTTCATGATCTGCTTGACACTCATGGAGATGGCCTGCTTGGGCACATCATCGAAACTGCTGAACCAGCCTTCACCAAACTGCTGGTTCCGGCAGCCTTCGTCCAAATCAACCACGAGGTAGGGCTCTTCGGTGTCGAAGTCGGCTGGCGGATCGTTGAACGCCAGATGCCCGTTCTCGCCAATGCCAGCAAACGCCATATCAATAGGATGCTGTTGAATGATCTTCCCGGCACGCTCGGCTTCGGCTTGGGCGTCGATTTCTCCATCCAGGTAATACATGGACTTCAACGGCAAAGGCAGCTTTGCTTGAAAGCGCTCCCACAGGTATTTGCGGAAGCTGGCGGGATGATGGATGGGCAGCCCCACATATTCGTCAAGGTGAAACACATTGACCCTGTCCCACCGGATATCCGGTTCTGCGATGAACGCTTCGAGTACAACAAACTGACTTGCGCCCGTGCCAACCACAATGTTTGCCTCACCACGCGCAACCAGCGCTTCACGGAGTGCAGTTGCGGCGGCCATGGCAGCGCGGCGGCCGGAGCTTTTTGCATCGGGGTCAATGTGGTATTTCATAGTGATTGCATCCTTCCAGTTTCGGCAGTGAGTTATGCTTGTTCGACCGGCCCGCCTACGCCAGCGCCAGCCACAGTGGATTCGCGGATATACAAACTTGGCGTCAGCACAACGCCTTGGTCATGCGTGCTGCCAGAATCGGTACGGTCGATTTTCAACAGGTCGAATAATGGTCCCCCTAGATCGCGTGGTTGGGCAACGGTGGTGATGGGGATGACCATCGCCTCAGGGGCGTATGATCCATCGAATCCGGCGACGGCCACATCGTTGGGGACATCAACACCAGCGGAAGCCAAGGTTGCAATGACGCCTGCTGCCACATCATCCGAAAAAGTCAATACCGCGTCGTACCGTTCCCGGCATGTAAGTAGCTCACGAGCCATGGCCACGCCAATGGCCGTCGAAGTAGAAACAGGCGATGCCTCCTGCAATATCACAGCGGCATCAAGGTCATAATCATGCTCGGCCGCAGCGCGTTTCACACCTTCCACCTTTCGCTGGCCACTCAAGCACGCATGTCCGGTGTAAAGCAAGGCCGGCCGACGACCAAGGTCAAGCAGATGGCGCATGGTCAGATATGTTCCTTGCATGCGGTCAACCGTTAGATCGGGCACATCGAATTGCGCTTCCGCTTCAAGCGTCACCACATTGACAGGCGCGTGCATCGCTTCCTTGACCACAGCGGTATGACGCCCATCAACACCCCAGAACACAATGCCATCCACATGACGTCCGAGCAATTCATCTACTGCTTGTTGAAGACGAGAAACATCTCCCTTGTAGGCGGAAACAATCAGTCTGTAGCCATGTGCGGTGGCTGCATCTTCGATGCTTTGCAGCTTACCGCCGGCAACAACACCACGATCCAACAATGGCACCAATACGCCGATTGTCTTGGTGCTTTCACTACGCAGGCTGCGCGCCAGTAGATTCGGTCGATAGCCCAACTCACGCGCAGCTTGACGCACGGCTCCGCGTGTGGCTTCGGAAGCAAAACAGTGTGGCCGATCACCCAGAACTGCCGAGACAGTACTCACCGAGACACTGGCTTTTTTGGCCACGTCTGCAAGGGTCGTTCGCTGCGGTTTTCCAGCCGATAGGTTCATGTGTTTTCCTTTGAGTTTGCCACACCCAGCAAAGCGTTTGTCCGTACATCGGGTATGGAAACCAAGGCGTTTGTCTTGATCGACTCATTCGCGCCAATGCCGATTAACGCACTGAACGCACCTTCCAAAGCGCCGGCTTGCTGCCCAAGCGCCATGTCCATTTTCTCTCCCAGCAACAGGTGGCGCATCATTGGGCCGTCGGCGCCATCATGCACTTCTGTTGCCACCGGTTGATCCTCGATACGCAACACCACCTCACCACGTCGTCGACCCGAAATAATGCGAATCTGCTGAACGGGCGCCATCCCCTCAGGTCGTGTTTGCCCAAACACCACATGGGCTTCCAGTCGGCCTTCTCGCCCAACCAGGTTCAGCACAAAGCCTTCATAGGGATTGGCGACGTTCAGGCTGTAGTTGATCTGCGCACCCCTGGCATATCCAATCAGAACCGACATCGTGTCATAGATGTCGATATCCGGGCGAAACACACATCGATCCCGGATGTAGCCATCTTCAGCTTCAGCTTCGTAGTAGAGCTTGCGTAGATTGCTGCCTTCTTCATCGTCTTGTCCGCTGGCAGTAGCAAGTAGCGTATGGGGCATTGCTCCTTCACAAGCATTTACATGATCACAGGTCGAGCAACGTTCTCCGCGATAGGTGCCGTTGGGGCCATAGCTCTGCAAACTGCCCATTGCTACGACTTCAGATGGGCGATCATTCACGAACCAATTCAGAAGATCGAAGTGATGTGAAGCCTTATGCACCAGCAATCCACCGGAATACTTCATACAGGCGTGCCACCGCCTGAAGTAATCCATGCCGTGGGTGCGATCGACCATCCAATCCATCGTCCCTGAAACCACCTCCCCGATTACACCGTCCAGCAGAAGCGATTTGATCTTCTGGGCAACCGGCGTGAATCGTAGATTGAAGCCCACACGAATCGGCCACTGAGATCTGCGCTCCGCTTCGAGGATGCGCAGCACGCCTTCACGGGTCGTGGCCATCGGCTTTTCTACCACGATGTCCAGCCCAAGCTCGCACGCCTGTTCGACCAAATCTGGGTGGGTGTCATCTCGTGAGGTGATCACCACACCATCGACTTCGATCTCCGCGCACAACTCACGTAGCGTGGCATACCCGGGCACAGCCTGCCCTAGGCAGGCCTGGAATCCCTCGAGCCTTTTTCGATTCGGATCAACCAGCCCCACCAGTTGAGCACCCCTCTCGCTGACTTCAGGCGCGACCAACATTTTGGCGAACACCAAGCCCCGGACGCCCGTGCCGACAATCGCGTACCGACGCGAAGAAGCATTATGAGTACCGGTCACATTCACCCCAGTACTATAACGTTCTATATCTATCGTTACAAATTTATTCCGCGCGTTGAAATAATTATATGTAAATAATTTAATTAAAGGTGTTTATTGAAAAAAGCTACGCTCAGATTCCCGCCCCATGCGTGTCCACCCTCGAACAGGTCGATTTCCAGGTGGGTTGCCGCCCCGGCTGCGGCATAGATCGACTCGAGTGCCTTGTAGCAGCTCATGGCAGAATCCACGCCAAAGCATCGATCATGTACTGCGATTTCGATGAGCAATGGCCGTGGGGCGATCAGGCCCTGCAGGTCTGGTACATCGCATAGGGCGAACAGGCCTGGCGTCATCTGGCTGCCGCAGAAATTGTTATCGCGCATGGCGAAATCAGCGAAGCGATCTGAGTAGCCAATGACATCCGCAGCTTTAATCCGCTCGTCGCTCAGGGCAATCCATGTGGCCATGGTGCCCCCAAAACTCAGCCCCATGACGCCAAGTCTGTTGGGATCCACAAAGGGCAGGCCGCAGAGCACATCGATGGCACATGATGCGTCGTGCAGATGTAGTCCGAGAAGTGTTTGTCCCATCAGGCTGGCACGCAGGAAATGGAGGTTACATAAGTCTCGCGGGTCGTCGCTCTGATGCGAGAAGGGGGGCAGCCGATCGTTGCGTTCTCCAAACCCGCGCCAATCGATGGCCATGGTGACATAGCCAGCCTTAGCCATCTGCAAGCCGTAGTCATAGTTCAGGGTGTTGATGTGGGCTTCGCGCTCCGGCGAGCCACGATCACCCATGACGGCATCTTTTCCATATGGCCCATGCCCGTGACAGCAGAGAATTGCGGGTAATCGTCCGCTTGCTTCCGCTGGGCGGAACACCAGGGCGTAGACTGATAAACCATCCTCGACATAAAAGCTCAGTTTCTGCTTGATAAGGCCATCTGCATACCACTCAGCCACCAATTGCGTTGAAGGCTTAGCCTTGGCCGGCAGCGTGCCAAGAGTCTTGAGAACACGGGGATGCAATTCCCTTTGCCAGGCTTCCCAATCTTGAATGGAATCTCCAGCAAAACGATATGCTGGTTGATGGGATTGTGCTTGCCGCACAAAGTGTTCCTGGATTGAACGGGAGCGGTAGTCTTGCTGTACCATGGCTGTGGCTCTAACAAACCAAATGGAGATACATCAGAATCGGCCACATGGGGCCGTGGGTTCAGGCGGCCGACCTGTACGCAAATACGAAGGCCATCTTTGCATCAAGCCGATGCGTATGCTTGACTATCATACAACATCCATGTAGCGTGTCATTTAAGCTTGAAAAGGTTTTTTTAGGCCACACATGCCAGCCTTGCCCTTGAAGGTACGCAGCAGGCAGAAGCCCATATACAACAGCCACTTGGCTTGGAGTTACCACGCAGTTGTGTCAAACGGACAGGTGTGGCGAGGGGTGATTGGGCTACAGCTTCACGGTATTCAAGAATGTAGCAATCGATACCATAAGCGCAGCGTATCAATGTGCCCATCTGCGGCGTGACAGATCACACGGTCGTGTTCAAATTGGTGACGGATTGCCCAGGTTCGCGGCGACATGCCGTTTCCTTCCTTTGTAGTTGTAGATCGTGGCGGCTAGGCCTACGAATCGAGAAGCCCCCGCATATAACCCAACGCAAAAGACATCCCGGCATGCCACGGCGCCCCACAATCCATCTCAGGAGTATGGTCAGGAATCAGAACGCCCTGGTAGTCAGCTTCGCGCAGGATACGAATAATGCGTGGCATATCCAGGTCGCCTTCATCGACAAACACTTCCTGATAGTGAGGTACTTTGCCGCGAACATTCCGAAAGTGAATGTACGCGATGTCGCCCGCCTCAGCATGCTTCTGTGTTGACTGGTATACGTTGCCGGTCATCATTTCCTGGAGGCTTCCCAGGCAGAACTCAAGGGCGTTGGCCTGGCTTGGCACCAGATCAAGTAAACGCTGATACTTGCCCGGTTGATTCACCAGGCGAGGGGTATTGCGAAGACGTTCGACCGGTGGGTCATCGGGGTGCGCTGCCAGCCGAACACCACAGTCTGCTGCAACAGGAACAAGATGCTTGAGGAACACTTCAAGCCTGGCCCATAGATCTTCTTCGGTAATCGACGGAACGTTACCAGGCAAAGCATCAGGATCGTACACCATGTTCCAAACCATGCCGTTGGGAATTGGCTGATTCGGATCGATTGCCGTAGCGTCAAATGCGACCGACACTGCATCCCCTCGCGCCACCGAACCGCGTGTCCATCCCCACACACCAGCGAGACTGAAGTTATAGCCAATGGTAGGGATACCGACCTGGCCAACCCTTCGTATGATGGTGGCAAGGTTAGCGAGTTGCTCGTCACGCTTTGGGCCGTCGAGCAGAACGTCATGCCAATGCGCGGGATCAAAATTCTCGATCGCTTCCCAGATTAAGCCATGTGACTCGATTCGACGTTTGATCGCGCTCAACTCGTCGATATCCCAAAGACTGTTGGGGTCACCCGCCAAGCCCCAGCCAAGTCGATCATCCCCGCTGGTTAAGCTTGGGTCTTTACCGCGGAAGTAGTTCACCATGTGGACAACGATGTGAGTTGCTCCGGCTTGTCTGGCAAACCGTAAATTTTCGTCCGTGACAGACTCGCGATATAGACCCAGGCCTAGTTTCATTTCATTTTTCTCATTGCATGGTTAACAGGTGCTGCCAGCATCAGTCGAAGTATCGCGTTCCTGCAAACTCATTGGCCTTTACTCTTGCTCGGGCTTGTTTGCTGAGGCGAGTTACTCTTAGCGATGATTCTCCGCATATCTTGGCGTGAATAAAAGGCCATAACAACTTCCATGAACCGAGTCATAATATTTTTGACTTCCGATTTCCACCTGTTCGGCAATATCCATCATGCTTCATGCGTGACACGGCTATGCTTCATGCGTAGCACGGCAGCCACAGTGAACACTATGGTGCAAGTCTGTTTTGGAATTAACTTTCTTTGAAATAATGATTTAAGTCAAGATGCAAGGCGTACGTCATTAAAAACTCCATACAAGTTTCTCGTCCAAACGTCGATGAGCGAAACTGTTACGTAAGCCAAGCATTCTTGGTCGGGGGTCGTGTTGCTCCGAGAAACAGAAAATATCCTCTTGCCAACCGGTCGCCATGATATACAGTATGTTGCGTGTCATGTAAGGTTTTCGGCCGTTTTTACCGGTTGTATGTCAACGAAATATGGAGAACAGGACAATGAGGAAGTATTTTCGACTCGCCAGCATCATCGGCTTGATGGCCATGTTCGCGGGAACGGCGGTGGCTGGGGACTTGTTTCACGAGAATTTTGCCGACGGGGTGCTTGGCAATGACACGATGAATGGTGGGGCCTATGCCTCTGGCTACGGCAACGGAGGGACGCTGTTCGCCACCAACACCGGGCGTGGTGTGGCCAATGCCTTTGGCGGAGCCGATCTTATCGGTGCCAATGACGATGGCCTGAAAGGTTGGCGGTGGAATGCTCCCGCAGGTGGTTTGTCTTTCGATCCCACCAATGAGGTGCTTTTCGTTACCCGCACCGTAATCAGCGATGTGTATTATCCAGGGCAGGGTGAACCTTTCCTGTTCAATATGGACATTGAGGGGCAGAGTGCTGCTGGTGATACGATCTATTACTTCGCCACCGGTATCCCGCAGGAAGCTGGTACCAAGATGCGTGGGGCTGTCTGGCAGGTTGGCGGCGCATTCGCGGGCGACCTTGCCCAGAACACCACATTCACCTACGACCCCAATGACATCAGTGGTGATCCGGTTGCGATCGATAACGTTCTTGCCAACCCTATGACGTACACCGTGCTGTTTCGTGATGGCGATGCCAACGGTGTCACGGTCGAAACGTATGGTGGGGTTGCCGGCGCGAAGGAAACGACCAATCTGCCCGCCATGGCCAAGGTTAATGCGATTATTCCTACGCCGGATACAACTGGTTTTGCCAATCCCGGCGATCTCCCACTCACTGTGTACTCCAGCATTAGCGCTCAACCAGGAAACACAGTCCAGTTCGGCGATGTCGAAATGCGGCTTGGTGTAACCGATTCAACCGATTTCAATCTTGATTACGGCACCGATGCGAGCGATCTGCTGGTATGGAACACGCATAGCTTCACCAGTGGTACCGTGATGCAGCAGGGCGATGCCAACAACGATGGCAACACGGATGCTGCGGACCTGTTGGCCTGGAACACAAACAAGTTCACCACGAACGATCTGATTGGTAACGAGACGAACGATGTTGCCGACGTGATCTATGATCCCGGTACAGGCGAACTGGTTCTGTCCGTCAACAGTGACCAGGTGGAAGCGGCCATCATCATTGAAGTTGATGACGCGAACGTGGTTGATACCGCCAACGGTCTGCCGCTGTATTTAGGCTTGGTGCCAGCCTGGCAGTACCAGTATTTCAGTGGCTCAATCCAGCTGTTCGATACGCAATTGCTCGCCGGTGGTGTCCCTGCTACCCCAGGTGATTATCTGCTTGCAACACTCGCCACCGGCCTGACTGCTGCTGACTTCGGCCTGGTGACATACGGCATTACCGGAGATACCCAGGAGACTCTGGTCACTGTTATCCCCGAACCGGCAAGCATGATTCTGCTTGCGGTGGGCGCATCGAGTCTGGTACGTCGCCGTCGCACCGCTTGATATGTATTGATGTTCCAAGCTGTGTTGTTTTTGCCTGCGAGTATCTGCAAAATGATCGTGTTATTTGGCCCACCCCCGGTAAGCTTTGGCCAACGGCTTTCCGGGGGTGGCCTTTTGCGCCGACGGGAGTGCCTTTTCTTGATGCGGACGTTCTGTATGATTTTGATCGTGTCGTTGCCACGGGTTACTTGGGCAACGCATGTTATAGGTATTGATTTTGCTGATGGTGGCACACGCTATCCAGGGATAACATCAACTCCCTTAAACCAAGCTAACTTTATCGCTTACGATTTTCTCTCATCAGCAAGTCCATTTGACGCGGATGGGGCATTGCAAGGCTGGACGCTGGGTGAATTGCGACAGGCCATCGTTGATCAGACACAATACTTGTTCCGCACAGCGGAGATTAACCGTCCGGGGCAGATGCTGCGCGTAGACATTCGGCTTGGGCCTGTTGCGCCTGACGTTGGCATCAATCACGTGGTGGGCGATGCACTGGTCAATCCGGTCTGGTTCGGCAATGCCTTCTATGACGCCGCTCACACAAGGCCCGATCTAAACCCTGATCCAAGTCTACCCATCGATCTGTTCGATGGAGAAAACACGTTATCTGCAACAGCAGTAGATACACTTGCACAGGTGGCGATCACCTACGAAACGGCAGATCAAGTTGTGAACGCGATCAGTTCGACCATAGCTCAGGAAGTGGCTCACACGTTGGGGGTTGCTTTCGATGTACCGGCAATCGAGCTGGATGGTGTTTATCCGGTCATGGCATCAGGTCCAACGGGATTGCCCGTGGAGGCACGACTGACGCAGCGATCATTTCTGGATATTCCCAATACACAACCCAGTCCCTATGGAAGCATCAGCGATCCACTCACCTATTCCGTCCCTGAGGTACTTATTGAGAAAGTTGGGTTAACTTCGATTAGTGATCTTAACTTCGACGGCCAGACCGACGCCTCTGATCTTCTGATTTGGTTCGAAAACAGGTTCACTTATCAGATTGTTCCCCAGCGCGGCGACGCCAATGCAGACGGTTTGGTGGATGCAAACGATCTACTCATCCTCTACGGCAATTTGTTCACGACTCATGCTGATAACGGTGAAACCGGAAACCTGATACTAGACCAAAACCATACTTTTGACGATGCTCTGTATGGTACTGAGTGGGAAATACCGAATCCGATTCCCGAGCCATGCATAGCTGTTTTGCTTGTTGCTGGCCTATTTCGATGCACACGCAGTTCCTATTGATATCGCATACTCCATTTGCCTTTGGCCCGTAAGATGGAAGGAAGCTGAACTTATGCCAGCTACGAATCCCTCTTGTTTACAGTCACGATACGCATGCGCGCTTCTTCTGATATGCAGTGTCATTCTGTGCACGCAAACTGCGTGTGCAATGCAACCGTTGCGCCCAACACTTGCACACAGCGGCGAAGCGCTGGGGAAGATTTACGTCAGCCAGCCACTTGAATACAAGGCATTGACACGTCGCCAAGTCATGCGGCTGGCACCAGGGAAGCGAATCGACTACCACCACACTTTGGCACGGGCTGGCGCGATCGAAGACTTGCGCTATCACCTGAAGAAGATGACCGGCGCAGACTTTGAGGTGGTTGTGACGGATGATCCTGCATCTGTAAAAGCTCCGGGTTTCGTCTACGGCGAATTGGCGGTCAAGCTTGGCGCGAAGGCCAGACACAAAACGGTAAACGGTGAGGCATTCCGTCTGATCGTCCGTGACGATGGCCTGGTGTTGTTCGGGGGAGAAAGCGATACGGCAGCATCCCACGCGGTGTTTGATTGGCTGGCAAAGCTGGGCTGCCGTTGGATCATGCCTGGGCCGAACGGTGAAGTGATACCCAGTATCCCCACCTTGACCGCAGTCCCACTGGATATTGCCAAAGCACCTGCATTTGCCGTGCGCTCGCCATTTCTCAGCGGCGGTCCCAGCATTATCACGGCAACTGAACGTAAGCAGTTCGATGTCTGGCTCAGACGTATGCAGCAGACCTTGCGTCGCCCCATCAATCATCCGGAGTACCTGCAGGGCGGGCACATGTGGGCTTCACTGATTGCTACATTCAAAGAAGAATTCAAAAATGACCCTTCGATGCTTGCGCAGCAGCGTCAACCCGACGGTACTTTCGCACCAACCAAGGCACAGCTCGAACCCACTCATCCTGGCGTGATCGACCTGACCGTTCGTTACATCCGCAAGTATTTCCAGCGACACAACCTACCCAACGATGCTGCGATCGCACTCAGCGTGGGCCCCAACGATGGTAGTGGGTATTCACAGTCGCCCGCGACTTACGCCGTATCTGCAGGGCGGATAGATCCGATTACCGGTGGAACTGATGAAACCGACTCATTGATTCTGTACGCCAATCTTGTTCAGGAGGCGGTCGCTGACGAGTTTCCCAACCTGAAACTTGGATGGTACATTTACTCGGTGCATGCCGATTACCCCATGCGGCACAAGCCGAATCCAAAGTTTGTGGGCAACTTTGCGGATATCACCTATTCGCGCTACCACAGCATTCGTGATAAGAATAGCTATACCCGCACCTACTATCGCAACATCCTGGAACAGTGGGCGCAGCTTCACAAAGAACAAGGCAATCCGCTGTGGTACTACGGATACAACTGGAACCTGGCTGAGAATATGTTTCCGTATACCAAAGTGCGCCTTTGGGGTGAGGACCTTCCTTACTACCACGCAATGGGTGTGCTTGGCCACAACAATGAACAGGACAAAGCCTGGAGTATTCTTGGTCCTCACAATCACATCATGGCACGCCTCGGGTGGGACATCGACACGACATGGCAAGACCTGCTGCGTGAGTACTGCAACGCGGCATTCGGTAATGCTGCTGAAGCGATGATGAAGTATTACCTGCTGCTCGACCAGACTCAGACTGATGCAGGTGTTGAGTCCGGTTCATTTCCCACCGTGCCTGTCGTCCTGGATAAAGAGTTTGTGCAAGAAGCAAAGGTCGTATTGGCCCAGGCCGCCAGAGATGCTGATACACCATTCTACAAGCGTAATGTCGATTGGTTTGGGCAATCGGTCTTTGCTTTGGAAATCTACCACAAATTGCTGGACGCTATTCATGATGCTGACTATGAGTCAGCCACGAATCATTACACGTCTCTACTCGCACATTGGCAGCGATATCTTGATGAAGATTCAAATCTCGTTTCGCGCTACGCCACGCATTACCTGAACCGCTGGTACATGAAGCCGTTCCTGGATAAGGCGGTGAAGCATAGCACGAGCGATTACCGTTTACTTCGGCAATTACCTGAATCACTTCCCACGCGATTTGATCCCCTCAACAAAGGGACGTTGATGGGCTTTGCGGAACCTACACTCGATCACAGTAAGCTGCCAGTAACTCAGACGTATCGATCAACCTGGGATGCTCAAGGGCTGGGCACGTACCGAGATGGCGGTGTTTGGTACTACGACACTTTCAAGCTGGACAAGGCTTTAGACCAAGACCAGGGAGTAGGGCTGTTTATTGGCGGCGTGGAAGACACCGCGCACGTTTGGGTGAACGGGCAGTACATAGGGATGAAGCGAGGTTACATCGCACCAGACGTATTTGACCTGACCACGCACACAAAGGTGGATGGCGAGAATGTACTGGCAATTCAAATCATACGACGTGGCAAAGTGAATGAAGCTGGCTTAGGGGGCATGATTCACCCAAGCTTCATCTTCGTTGGTCCGCGTTTGGAACGAGTTGCTCCGGTCGTTGAACCCTTGCGACGTGTGTTGCCGGGTGGCGCGCGTGACACGGCTACGCAACCTTAAACTCTGGTGTGATACCGGCCAACTTCTCTGACAGCATTATTGGAACAAATGCCTTGCAGGGATGATCTGGCAGGCAGCTTGGGCGCTTCTTTATGAATCACAACGCTTCGGGCAAACTTATGTCTTCATCTCTGCCTCATGTCTCAATGAACTGCGTGCAAACTGCTCTCAAGAAGCAGGAGCTGTTTCACAAGACGGGGCTTGTTTACTTCTGGGTGATCAACGATGGAACGGATCGCGATCGCCTGACCCGTATGGCAGACCAATTCCAGGCTGCGGGCATTGCTGCGGTCGTCCTTCATCCGCGAAGTGGTTTACTTGTGCCGTATGGCTCACGTGACTGGTTTGAACTGATCAGATGGTTGATCGATTTATGTCATGCACGTGACATACAGATTTGGTTATATGACGAAGATCCATTCCCCAGCGGCAATGCGGGGGGACTGGTTGTAGCAGATCATCCCGAATACATCGCCAGGGAAATCGTCGAGTACGCATACAAACCTGATGAGGCGCAGAGTACACACAAGCCATCATTGTTCAGGTTTCCGCTTCATAAATTGCTGTGGTGTGGCATTGTCGATTCGGTGACGGGCAGTGTCCAAGTTGAGCTGACTGATCGCGTGGGAGTGCTTCGTGAGACATGGCAAGTACTGGAGCAATGGGATAGTCGCTATTACTACCCGAAGACGCCGATTTATAGTTGCCCTCGCGCCTGGACATATGGCCCAACACACGCGTTACAGGTTCCACGCATTCCAGATGGAATGAAACTGGTTGCGTATATCGCGCAGCCAGCCAGTGCGGAACACTGGGAACACCTGGCGGATCCGCTCAACCCTGATGCGACACAAGCTTTCCTCCAAAGGACACACGATCGGTACGCAGAATCACTCGGAGAACATATAGGTTCTGTCACCCCGGCCATCTTTACGGATGAGGCCAAGCCCGCCGGCCACGTTCCTTACACGTCTGATCTGCTTGAGGCCTTTCAATATGAGTATCACTATGAATTGGCGCCGCGACTGCCCCATCTTTTCATGCATAATGTCGAACCTGAATGCGTGCGAACGCGCCTCGACTTTCGGAAATGGGTCACCAAGCGTTTCGAACAAAGCTGGATGAAGCCCGTCAAGCAGTGGTGCGACAGCCATGATGTCTATCTTGTTGGACACTTCAGCCCTGAGGATGACTTGGTTGAACAGGCGGCCACACTTGGAAATCTCTTGCCATTGCAACGCTACCTTTCCATTCCGGGCGTCGATCTGATTGTTCCCGCGACTGGTGATGGCGATCACCCGGTCCTGAACATCGGCATCATTGCGGCGCGTTCAATCTGCGATCAGTACGAGCGGCCCGGTGTTCTCAGCGAATCACTGGCTTGTTCCGGCACGTTGCCCGATCATCGTGTGGCACGTCGTGTCTTGTCCTGGCAAACGGTCATGGGTTTAACCACCCCGGTGATTCACGCGGCCTATGAATCGATGGAGGGAAACCGGGCCATTGATGCACCACCCGATTGGGGGCCAATGGTTGATGATTGGCCGAAGCTCTGCCAACTGGGTAATGACCTCAAACCACTTCAGTCAGTCATACGGCAATCACGCCAAATTGCCCCGGTAGCGGTTATCTGGCCGATCAGCACCTACCATGCGCTTGGCCTGATGGACCTTCAAGAGGAAGTGCCACTGCGGAATGAGTTGCACCAGCTGATCACGCTCATGCTGGACAAGCAGATCAGCTTCCACTTTGTTGATGAGGCGGATCTGTCCTCAGCCACAATTACTGGAAGCCACTTGCGTGTTGGTGCGGCAAACTACCAGCACCTTGTGATTCCTCCGTCTCTGGTCTTGCATCAAACGACATGTGATTTGCTCAACCGCGCTGCCGCCGCCGGGATTGACGTGCGTGGTGTTGGCAGTCAGCCGAAGTTCTGTGATACAGATGCCCGGATTGAACCGCTTGAGTGCGATTGGTCATCTCATCCGCTGGACGATAATGCTATGGCGCAACTACCACGTACTATCGAAACTGCAGGCAACACTCGGAACCTGCGCAGTTCAGCATGGTCTCATCCCGATGGCATTATCAAGATGATAACGAACCTGAACAACCACCCGGTCGCGATTGAAATCGATGGAAAGCAACAACCAATTGCTCCGGCGGATGTCTGGTTAAAAATAGCAGACAGCCCGTGGGTAAGAGCATTCTGTGGACACCAGGAGTAAGTGGTCCACCTGTGCAAAAGACTTACGCTTCTTCGTGTGGTTGATCGCAACGCAGCTGTAAAAGCGTGCAATGATTCTTTCGACATGGTCTATCAGGTACACGCCACATGGCAATTCCCTTTGAACTCGCACCTTCTTTACCCAGCCCACCCGATGCACATGCGGATGCGCATGCGGAAGCTGATCGATTGTCTCAAACAAATTGGTCTGCTCAAAGAGCTATCAAGAATATCTCAGCGGATGCCCCCAAGCTGAACCAGGCTCGCCTGATTGAGCAACTGACGGTTTTTCATCAAGAACGCATGCAACGTGTTCCGGATGCGTGTCGTTTTCCCGAGTCGCCCATGTGGGTGGATTACATACGACAGCGAGATTGCTCTCTGCAGGATGCGTGTGGTATGTCGGGAAAAGACCTGGCAGTGCTGCGTAGTCTTTATCTGTTCATGGCGTTTCGGGGGTGGCGCGATCCTGAAATCGCCGGCAAAGAAAACGCCTCACCCCAGCCACCGCCACCGAACGGTGAGCATTGTCGTGTGGCCTATCTTGCGGAATCAACCTGGGGAGAAGTTCACTTCAAGAACGTTGACAATCCACTGGCAGGATTTGCCCCCAGGCCAATTCCCGAAGGCATGGAGCGTCCTCAGTTGGTTTGCGACGGCGTTGGCAGCGGCATGCACATGGACATCGAGCCGGCTGATCTGTTTCCGCTCGAACCACGACGAATGATGCTATACGAAACTGGAGATACCCCCGGCGCTGTTGAGTTTCTTACCAAATACCGGGATTTCTGGGGGGGATGCAATGTTCTGATTTACGACCGTGATCAACGGGCCGCGGCCATTGAAAAAAGCAGTTACAGTCAGTTGGCTGTGTTTCAACAGAATTCCGCTGGGGCAGTGCACATATCAGGCATGGTGTGTCGGGATCCCGAATCCGAACAAGCGCAGCATTTGTCTGCCATGCGCCAGCAGTATCTCACACGATTTGGTCTGTCTCGCGATGGCCCTGATCACACATTTTGGCAAGCCTGTGACCAGGCAGAGGGCATGCTTAGCGAAGCGCTTAACCCATATACAGATTCACAGCCGATCAACGCGGAGAAGATTTGGCAACTCTTCAGGACACCTTGGCCCAAGGGTTTGTCCAAAGAAGGGGACCGCCTGCACCCCAATCAGACTGTCGAGGAATACACCCTCACCACTTATGCCATATGTTGGGAAAAAAAGCACATGCGGCGCGTTCAACGCGATCCCCAGACAGGTCGCATGCCGTCTGAGGAAGAACGATTCCAGTTTTAGTCTGTTGTTGATGGTGCCTGTGCGGGTATTGCTCCGCCGTTGGGATAGCCCATGCGCCCCAGCATATTCGCACGTTGAGCGGCGCCCAGGAACCGCACTAAACCGCGATACAACATTGCCACCGGCTTAGCTTGATCCGGTGGTGATTGCCATGCCGGGTTATCCAACACAAAGCGATCAATACACAACATGCCGGTTTCCAGAAAAGCGATATCCCCGCTGCGCTCATAGGCGATCGCCATGGCAAGTGGGAACATGGTACGTAGTTCCGGGCCTTGCCCCTCAACAATCGCCTGGGCTGCATGCTCACGAATCGAAGTCAACCAGTTGCTGAGCCAGTTATTCAGCATTTCTGGCTCAAATCCATCAGCCAGACTGGGCGTAGTTGTCAATCTTGTTGCATGATGATCCAGTGCTTCAATCATGCTCGCGTATCCAAAGAAGCTATCGACCACCTGACGATCGAATGCACGCCTTGGGTCAACGTTTGTAAGCTTGACCGGCCCAGCCTGGTCGCGGTCATACGCCATCAACATCGTTGAGGTTTCGTTCAGAAACGCCAGGTAACGCGTATCCGACGTTGCGTCGTACAAGTGAGTCAAAGACAACATCGACCAGCCGATTTCACGGTTGAAGCCCCAAAGGACTTTTCGCTGTTGTGGGTCGGCGAAGAACTCCAGCGTTCGATCACCCAGGGCAGTAGCCACTTCCAGTGCGTCCACATCACCGGTTAATCGATAGTATTCAAGCAGTCCCTGAGTCCAGAAATGACTGGGGTATGCGCCGCCGCTGGTATGATCAACGCAATGAGCAGGTGTGGTGTGGTGCTTCCAGCGATGATCGCTGTGCCACACAAAATCCACCTCGATGCAGTGTCGCGCAAATGCTTGCAGACTCGACATCAATCGATCCTGCCCGGTACGCATAATTTCCAATGCCAGTGTATGGATCAAATCGTATTCGTTGTTCACCCATACCGGCTGATGAAACTCAGGGAAGCTGCGCGGGGTGAGCCTGTGCGGTGGTATGCCCGCGGTGAAGCGGCGCCGCTCAATTGGCATGCCTGGATGCTGCGAACAGGTTGCTGGGCCCAGTGCAGCGTATGTTGCGGTGTAATGCTCATCTGTCGTGTCGCCGTGATCCCACAAGTCAGCCGATGTGGAGATTGTTGTCAGGCGATTGAGAAACGCCTCAAAGCGTAAGTGATCGCCACAGGCGAGTAATCGATCTACCTCTGTGGCAGAAGTTGAGGCAAAAGATTGACGTGATGCGGTGGCACGTCCCTCTGTATTCAGAGCGTCAAGGTGCGTGGCTGCGAACGATGCGTCTGCCTGATCAGTTTGGACAAAAGCGAAAGTGATGACTTGCCGTCGGCTACGCCCTTGCGGCAGATGGAGTGTGCCGGCATCGCGCGGCCACACGCCAACGCGCACTACCGAATCTTCGCTGGCTAACTGTTTGGGAGGTTGGGCCTCGAACCATTCCAGTTGCGTGAACACCGTGTTCTGGTGATCGCCAACGGCAAGCCAGGGCTGTGTCTGGTCACGTGGTGGACGCAAGTAGTTTGGGTAATCACATTCATCAAGCAGCATGGCTGGTTCCGCTACCCGGGGAACCGCAGCCTGGTCATCCACCCTAATCGTTACTGGATGTTTATTGGTGACCTCGCGTGGCTGTGTGGTGAGACCGGCACCAGTCTGTACAAAACGACGGTACGTTGGTTCATGCAAGTCGAATGTGGCTGCCAATTCAATGTTCGTCAGATCAATACCATCCTCGCCCGGTAGATCATTGATGAATGTGTAATCCAGTCGAACGCTGGGCCAGCCCGCCCAAAGCTCAATGTCCAAACGATACCCTATTCCCGGTTTACCCTGTGCCGTGTGGTGTCGCCCGGTGATGCGCAATCGGCATCGTTGCGGCGACTGCCACAACCAGGTTATTTCTCTTTGTGTTTCGTGTAGTGTGCTTGCCGATCCTGCATGCATCTGCAGGGCATTCGGCGTGGCAAGCATTACCCGATCGTTGTAAGTAAGTGATGTGATCGGCCCAGGGCCAGTGCCAGCAACAGTTAGTGACAGATGCTCATTTCCAAGTGTCCACTGCTCATCCTGCTCACGATGCACCTGCACACCTGTATGTTGTTTCTCATGCTCCGCAACAGAACCAATCCAACTGTAACGACCAGCCTTCCTGCTTCTGAACACCAACAACATCCAACGCACAGAACTGTCTGGCCATCTTTCCAGAACTCTTGTGTCCGCCAAAACTTGCTGGCCATCTGGATCACGCAGCCAAACGCATTGGTCGGACCATTCCGGCATCACGCCAACAGGCCACGCCAGGGAGCCTGATACAGGCAATCCACCGTGTGACGACGCATCTTGATGCACAATCAGATCAGGCGTTTGCGTTACCATATATGTTGCCCTGTTCATTGCCAACATGCATGTATCGAGTTTAACACATGCTCCGTGGCAGAAACCAATTCCCACTCATGTCTAATTGATGCATATGTGGGGCAATTATTGCATCAGCCATGCGGCCTTTATATGAGAAGCGGCCGGCGTGTTGCCACGCTCGGCCGCATTTATTTGCATTCGTTTTGTGGTTGTGTCCGACATCGTGTCACAAAGTGAACACGTACAACCTTCGACCAGGACTACGCACGACGGCGTGACCGGGCCATCAGCAAACCGCAAATTCCTATCAAACCTAACGAAGCAGGTTCAGGAACCACCATGCCGTTCAAGGCGAATACGAGGTCAAACTCATTGCGCCCGAACCCGGATGCGTCAGACCAATCTGTACCGGGACGAACAACGTAGCCTTCTACGCCGAGGTAACCACCTTCTTCTTCACCCGGGTCAGCAGAAAACCCAGACAGCGTCGACTGAATGCGAACGAAGTCTGTTCCGCCGGTGGTAACACCGTTGAAGTCGGTCGTGATCAGGTAGTCTGTTCCCTGGGCGAGAACAACAGAGGAATCAAAGTTGATGATGGTTGGTGAACTGTCGAAGGGGCTACCACTTGTGGGAAGGGTAGTGGTATCGACGCTGCCGCTTGCCAGAATCGTGCCGTCCGTTGAGCGAAGACGAACAAAGAAATCTTGTGCTGGCGAACCGAATGTGGTCAAGCCAAGGCTAATGCTGTCAACCTCGAAAGATGTTCCCGTGGTGATCTCATGTTCTGTGATGCTGAACAGCTGGCCTTCCAGTTGGCTGCTACTTGAGAAGCTGCGGATATTGTTGTTGGCCGAACGCAAGCTGATGCTTTGCCCGATGCCATTGACGGGGTTACCGCCATTGGTGGCAAAGAAGTAGGGGTCACGTGCGACAACGCTAAAGTCACCTGCCGCGTTGGCCTGCAATACACCCATGGCGGCATCGTCGCGGTGATCAGAAGGCCGCACGCTTTGATTAAAACGAGAGTGGAACATGCGGAAAGGCACGTCCGAGCCCACATCGTCATTGGCAATCGTTACGTGATATACGTTGCCCGCACTGAGATTGACTGAACTACCGAAGCTGGCCTGCACGGTCTTCGTGCCGCTGAAGTTCACGGTCGTGGATGCGAGCACAGAACCAGGCAGCCCACTGCCGTTGTCGGCATGGAGTTGAACCTTAAGCGATTCGGTGTCCGAGCCCAGGTTCGTAAGCCGCTGAAAAACACTGTCGATGGCCACGTTCTCAAACGCAGTGAAACTGTAACCCGTGGCTGACAGTGCTGTCAGGTCAACACTGCGTAGTGTTGCCGCATCCCAACCAAATCGGTTGCCCACAGCCCCGGAATCTCCCATTCCCAGTGGCGCTGCCGATGATGCCACGGTTAGCCCCAGCACAGCCAAGATTGCAAGGCAGATTCTTGAGTTCAAAGCCCATTGCGATGTATGTTTCATCTTGGTCCTCACTTTCGATATGACTCGTGTCATGGTGCGGGCAAAAAAATATGTGCCAGATAACAACACCTGGCACATATCAAATGACCGAACTGGAGAGACTGTCAGTGTTCAGCGCAACATTTTCCGGCCCCACCGTGCTGGCTCGTGAAATCAGGCGGGGATTGAACTTCAGACGGTGCGGTTCCTTAACCGGATCAGAGGTATTGAGCCTTTGCACCAGCAGATCACACGCTGCCGTTCCCATCTCGTGCGCAGGTAAACCCACTGAACTAAGCGGTAAGATTGGCTGGGCACCAAAGCTTTGACTGTCGTGGCCAATCACGGCGATGTCATTGGGGATTGTTTTCCCAATGCGTAACAACATCCCCGCGACTGCGTAGGCGAGGTGATCACCGGTGGCCATGACCCCATCTGCATCGGGTACTCGTTCCTGGAAAAATCGTTCCACGTAACGCGCGGCATCGGCCGTCCATGTTTCCATGGGATGAACTTCAAAGGGAACACCCATACGCACCGGCTGGGGGAGGCCTGCTTCTTCCACCGCAGCCATCATGCCGGCGACGCGTTGTTCAGCAACGTGACATGTGTGGAACAGATCTGCAATCACCAGTTGGCGTTTACCTACTGCGATCAGGTGCTCAGCCTGAATCTGACCTCCGCGGTAGTGGTTGCAACTCACATCGTCGATTGGAACTTCGTCAGCCCAGCTGATGCGATCAATGCCATCGAGTGTTACCACTGGCATGCCTCGCTCAGCCAACTGCCGCAGGCTATCGTGATTCCCTTCTTCAGAAGGCATGACGAACACGCCGTCAATGCCACGATCATCCAGCTTATCAAGTTGCGTATCTTCGATGCCCGGCTCATTCGGGTTAAATGCCACTACCGACATGTAACCATGCTCGTAGGCGCGGCGGCCAAACGAAACACATATCCGGGCTGCCGTCTCCAATTCGCCACCTGTATGAATGATGCCCAGTGTCGATGTTCTCCCGGATACCAATCCCATGGCTGTACGGCTGGGGCGATACCCCATCTTTCGTACGGCTTCCAAAACACGCTTGCGTGTCTCCGCAGAAGCGTAGCAATCAGCACGATGATTTAGAATGCCCGATACCGTTGATCGCGCAATGCCACATGCTTTGGCAACATCACCCATGGTCGGCCGCGATGAACTGGATTTGTTGGTTGGGCTTGGCATTGATTGTTTCTTACTGATACGCAAGGCCTTTTGCACATCACTGTCACGCGCGGGTGGTGGACACCTGATCATTTAGTATGTGGCATCATCCATTGAAAGAAAATCGGGATCAAGCGGCGAGTCTAACTTTGTTTTCAGATCATCTGCAACAAACGGTTCGATATGTGTGTCTGCAAAAAGCACATTCACAGTTTGATTAGCGTGACGCGCGTTGAAAAATTCATATACGTAGTCGATACGTGGTTCACGCATGCCGTCAACAATCACAAAGGCGGCGCTGGGGGTCCGATGCCCACGGATTAATGCCATACTACGCCCGTATGTGTCTGATTTTGCTAGCCACTCATCATTTTTGTGCAGTTCATAGCCGGTAAAACTCGACATGCTATACGTGCTCGCGTGTTTGTCCCACGACGGGCCCACGACCCAAAGCGATAATCTGTTCACCCAGTAATTGGCACTGTATTCGTCTGGTGTCATGAATGGGGCGGAAGGGCAATAGAACACATGCGACCCATGCGTGCTATCCATGCTCGTCGTCATGTCACCAGCAGGTTGTCCTGGGGCTTGTTTGATTTCGTGGCCAATATAGGGCGCAAGCCGGAAAGTAAACGGCCTTAGTCGATTTGTCGCTGTCGTATCATGAGACTTGTCATACAGGCCCGGGTAACTCTGATTATGCTCCGCCCTGTAGCCGTGCAGGGCCACGCCGTGTTGTTTCATGGAAGCCTGGCACACCGTGGACTGTGCAATTTCCCGTGCCCCCCGCAATGCTGGCAGCAAGATCGACAATAACAGGGCAATAATGCTGATCACGACCAATAACTCAACCAGCGTAAAAGCTGCTCCCTGGCCCGATGCTTTGCTGTTCTGGCCGATATGCACGTCCCATACCACCTCTGCCTGTTGTTTTCTGCCCGTGATTTGCTTCATTGTCCTGCCCTGAACACACGTGAATGTAGACCAGTTTGGAGCAGTTCCTGCTCGGGCACGCTACGGAAGCACCGGATATGACACGAGTCATATCAAAAGTTAGCTTACAAATTTTGGCTTGGCAAGTACAATTTCATGATTCCCGGTATATTCTCCTCCATCGGTGTGAGACCCTGGATACCTCAGCCCGAATCGGGTTTGGGCATGTCGGCATGTCCTAAATAATGGCCCATGTGTCACCTACCAATCAGGGGGAAACCGTATCTGTTTTGATATCAAGATATTACATCGAGTCACCTGCATCAAAGTAATGGCGGCTTGCTAGAACGACGGGGCCAAGTGCTCGACAACTTCAAACGCTCGCAGGAAATCACCGTCCGGGATATCGTCGATCGTTGCTTTGATCGCCTCTGAGGCGGATCGCACATTCGTGGCGAACGTGCCCAGGCCCGCGGCGTCTGCCTTGGAAAACGCTTGGCCTCGCTTCTGAATGTATCTCGCATAGGGCAGAAACAGGCCAGTGGTGGCAAACGCGCGTTCTCGACTTCGTCCTGGTCGACCCAGTGGTGTTTGTCGTTGCAGCGCCCGGATAGTGCCGAGCCGTAAACCTTCACCAGAGCAACGCTCAGGAAATGATGATGCTACGTAAGGTCGATCGTTGACGTACTGCTCAAGGCTCCACCGTTCACTGGCAGGGCCTCGTCGATTGCGGACGAGGCCCACCGGATCGATATCAAGCAGCAGGCAAGCCGTGCAACGATCCGACGAGCACTCAGGGTAGAACCCATGAGCCCGACCATAGGACAGACTGAATTCCTTCCCCTTGTCCGGGTGTTTCTAGAGCAGGTAACCAAGGTCGGTTGCCTGCGGCGAACTGTTGATGATCGTCAGCAGCATGGTAGTTCACGAATCCCATGGAATCGACATTATCGCCCAGTGTGCCAATCACGCAATGCTTCGGCGTGCATATGCATGTATGAAAGTCACTTATAAATGGAGGGGATTTGTCCCGCGTCTACATCATGGGACTTCCTGCCACATTCGTGACTAGAATCCGCCTGCCCCCACCTCAAAGCGCACCGCTTGAAATGGCGAAAGAGACGTTTGGCCGTTCGGGTCGGATGAGTAGGGCGTCTCGCTTCTCTCTAAGGGCTATTTCATATTGCTGGCGCCTTGCGAATACTGGGGTTATGCACCACCAGTAATCGCTATGAATCAGTCGTTCTACACGCTGTTGCGCCTCCTGCTGGAGTCGTTTTTATCATGCCGCGATGCCCAGATTCGGTTTCTTCGAGAGGAGAACCAAATCTTGCGCTCACGTATCAGCAGCCAGCGTCTGATCCTGAATCCCGAAGAACGTTCTAGGCTTCTGGCGATCGGCGCTGAACTGAGTCATCGGGTTACATTAATGGGACAGATCGGTCCAACTCGATCGACATCGCGGGTGTGTCGTTACAGCGGCTACGGTCATACACTTACCAAGCATCGCGGTGCTCCGCTAAGAAAGTGTCCTTGTGCAGGTAGGCTCGCCCCCGCCGTACGTGAGAACGAAGCCCTTGAGCACTTCTCCTCGTTGGACTTGATCGAAGGCACCGACTGCGTCGTCGAACGACCAGCGGTGCGTGATGAACCATGCCGGGTCGATCCACTTTCGCTCGATGAGATCGATGACCCAGGGGTAGCGGTCCTGCTCGCGGACGTCGGCGTTTTGCCATGCCGTGGAAAACGACTCTCCGTCAGGCGGGGCACCATAGGCGATGGCCGCCTCGTCCTCAGCGAGCAAGCTGAGCAACCGCTCGGCGAACGCGGCATGGCCGATCGCTTCGAGGATGACGTCGGCCTTGCCGCCCAAGGCGTCTCGG